>NZ_CEZOWA010000007.1:0-92011 GCF_983056325.1 Candidatus Marivariicella sp.
CAGACTGTAAATCTGCTGTTTTTAACTTCGCAGGTTCGAATCCTGCTCTCCCCACAACCCTTATGTTAGTCAATGAAATAAGCGGGAGTAGCTCAGTTGGTAGAGCGTCAGCCTTCCAAGCTGAATGTCGCCGGTTCGAACCCGGTCTCCCGCTCAAACTTTTATTTAGCCGGTGTAGCTCAGGGGTAGAGCGTTTCCTTGGTAAGGAAAAGGTCACCAGTTCAATTCTGGTCATTGGCTCAACCATAACAAATTAACGCACATTTATATATATATCAAAAGTCAATGTAATTAATGAAAAAATTGCTTTTTATACTTTTTATAATTAATATTTCTTGCTCTAAAAACTCTAACGAAAGTTTAGATTTATTTAAGGAGAGGTACCAAGGAAAATATATAACTGAAGGTACAGTTTCATTTATTGTAGAATTTGATAAATCATTTTCAATTCAGGCTTATAGGCCCACAATAGAGTGTGACGGATGGAAAAGAAAAATAATTCTTGATCGAGAATTGGACCTCCTATTAAAACAGTGAAATAAATTTTCAATTGCCACAAAATATTTTACTTTAAATCTTGTTATTAATTAAATCCACTTAGATTATTTTATAAAAATGAATATTTATAAATTACCCAGACTTGTTATTATTATTTGCATAACAATAACATCAAATTTTTTAAAAGCTCAAAATTTAAGTTCAACATCAACAATAACTCTTAATGATGTTGTGGTTGAATCTTTAAAAATAGAGACATCAAAACAAAGGGTTCCTTACTCAGTTAGTTTTTTAGATTTTAAAAATACACAAAGAATTAATCAGCAGATTTCTTTACAGGAATACATCGAAAGTGTTCCGGGTCTATTTTCTTTAAATGCCAATAATTATGCTCAAGATTTAAGAATTTCAATTCGAGGCTTTGGGGCAAGGTCAGCTTTTGGAATAAGAGGTATAAAAATTATTGTAGATGGAATTCCTGAAACTACACCTGATGGTCAAGGGCAATTAGATAATCTTCCAATAGGATTGATTAATAAAATAGAAGTGCTAAAGGGTCCTTCGGCAAGTTTATATGGAAATGCAGCAGGGGGAGTAATATATATAAAAACCTTAGATAGTATTCCAGATAATTCATATTCATTTAGATCTTCATTTGGTAGTTACAACCTTAAATCATACCAATTAATCAGTTTTTTAAAGAACAATAAAACAAGTGCTGTAATTTATTTTAATAACACTGAGACTGACGGATATCGAGACCACAGTATGTTAAAACAAAAAGTTTTTAATGTCAAATTAAAACATAAATTTTCTTCAAAATCGACAATTAATTCACAAATTAATTTTACAAATAGTCCAGTCGCTCAAGATGCGGGAGGTTTAACTATAGAAGAGGTAAAGAGCAACAGGAGACAGGTTAGACAAAGAAATTTCGATTACAACACTTATGAAAAAATAGATCAGTTAAAAATTGGAGTTAATTGGATAAAAGAGTTTAATTCAAACTTAAATTTAAATTCATATGGTTTTATTTCAACTAGAGATTTTTACGGAAAGCTTCCTTTTGAAAATGGTGGTATTATTGATCTTGACCGAAAATACTATGGTCTAGGCACTAGATTGAATTATTCAAAAACAAATCAAAACTCATTACATCAAATTCAAATTGGAATGGAGTCGGTTTTTCAAAAAGATCAAAGAAATCGTTTTCTTAATTTAAAGGGAATTAAAGGGACGAATGTTTTTAGTCAGTTAGAGAAATTTGATAATTTTGCCTTGTATTTTTTAGATGAAATTAGAATGAAAGATTGGGTTTTCAGATCGAGTCTCCGTTTTGATAACTTATCTATCGGAACAGATAATTTGATTTTTGATAAGAAGTATAATGTTTTTAATCCCAGTTTAGGATTGAGTCGAGAAATTAAAAATGATCAATTCCTTTTTATAAACTTTTCTACTAGTTTTGAAACTCCTACTTTATCTGAGCTATCATCTGATCCTTCAGGTAATGAAGGACTTAATTTAAAATTAGAGCCGTCTAAAGCTTATAACTATGAAATGGGGTGGAAGATGTATACATCAAATTTTTTAATAGAATCCAATTTATTTTTCATTAAAAGTTCAAATGATATTTTGCCATATGAATTAGAGGATTTTCCAGGAAGATCATTTTATGATAATACTGGAGCTACGAAGCGTTTGGGTCTTGAATTATTTACTCAATTCAATTTGAAAGATATTCAAATTCAGGCTAGTTACACAAATGCTAAATATTCATTTGTCGAAGATGGAACAAAAAATCAAAATTTAAAATCTAACGATCTACCTGGAATCCCTAAAAATCAATTTTACTTTAATTTAATACATACATCCAAAAATGAATGGATCACAAAGTTTACTTTTGAAAATACAGGTAATTTTTTTGCCAACAATGCTAACACTGTATTGATAAATTCGTTTCAGAAAACTAAAATACAGACAGGGAAGTCATTCAATCATAAGTGGGGAAATATTGCTATTTTTGGCGGGATTAACAATCTTTTAAATCAGGAGTATTTTGATAACATCCGTTTAAATGCTTTTGGGTCAAGGTACTATGAGCCAGCCGCTCCAAGAAATATTTTTTATGGTTTCTCCATGAGTTTTTAAATAACTAATCTAGAGTTAAATAAAAAATCAATGAGTTTATTATAGTATAGAATAACGCTGGTAATGTCATTTTTATTGGGTCTTTTATTTTAAATCTAACAAAAACAGCCATTAACATTAGAAGCGTGAGACCTCCAGATGAAATCAATAATAATTCATCAATCATAATTCCTGCCAATAGACCTAAACCTCCAAGAAGTTGAAGTCCTCCAATTAGGTACCTATAATTTCCATAACCCCATCGGATAAATTCAGAAGACATTCTTCTAGAGTTAAAAGATCCGATTCCATATAAAATAAAAGAAATCCCACTAAAAATAACTAACAATAAATATATATCCATGAATTATACTATTCCATAATTAACTCCGGCCACAAATAGCGAGAGTGCAAGAAGAATAAATGATGGTATATATTTTATTAAGGGATTTTTTACTTTAATATGTGCTATTTGAGCACATATCATTAAAAAGGCCATAGATAAAGAAGACCCTAAAACTACTTCATTGTAAAAAATACCAACGATTAATAGTGTTGAAAGCGAAATTTTAGATGCTCCAACAATGTTTCTAATTAAATCAGAGAGTCCATATTGTTTAAATTCTTCAACAATATTATCAAAACGAAAAACCCAAACATTAATAACAGAAACGGCTATAATTATTTGAGAATAAATTGCAAAATTTTCCATAATTGCAATCTAAGAAAAATATACATTATCTTTAGTTTTAATTATATTTATTCATGAAAAATTTTTTTAATATTCCATTTTTTATTATTGGATTAACCTTAATAATTATGGGGTTTAGATGGATGATTTTTGATCAACCCTGGATGTTGGATCAGGTTGCGAATGAAGAGCGTTTGGGTATGACTTTTGACCAATTATTCAATAATGATATAAATAAAACATTACCGGATTATTTAAAACAGATATATAGATTTTTTGGTCTTTGGGTTATAATTATTGGACTTTTTATATGTGGTCTTTCTAGACCTATTATGACGTCTAGCTCTAAGATAAGGGTTTTACTTGTTATATGTATAGGTATAATGAGTTACTCCGGACTAGCCCTAGCAATTGTTTGGATTCCAAGTTCTCCATTTATTTATTTGGGATGTGTTATGCTAATTCTACATACTGTATCATTAATTGCTCATTTCAAGTATAATTAATCCTATTCTTAATGGATTTAATTATTTAAACTCTATTTTTAAATAAAATATAATTATGGAAACTTATAAGTGCAATTTTTGCGGAATGGCGGTTAATGCTAGCTGTGCTAATTGTAATGAACCTCTCGTGAATGATTCTATAACTTTAGATACTGGATCTTCAGTTCAGGTATCTAAATGTCCAAAATGTGAAGGTAAAATCAAATCACCAATGTGTTGTGGAAGCGACATGATATGTAGTGTTTAAATAATACTTGAGCAGATTTATTTTTATAATAAAAAAAATAATATCCCTATATAACTAGACTCAATATTTTGAATTGTGTATAATAATGCATTTTAGATTTGACTACTTATCTATTATTTAGTAAGATATTAAATGGTCTACTTTTGATGTCATTTTATTTAATGGAGGAGCAAATTGAGTAAGTTTAATTCCCTTGACAGAAACTTTATACTCTTCAAGCGTAGGAGTTCTTCCAAGAATTGCAGAAAGAACCACCACAGGGGTAGATCCCAAAAGTGATTCCCCTTTCTTCCGATCAGAATCTTTAACTACTCTGCCTTGGAATAGTCGAGTAGAGGTAGCCATTACAGTGTCACCTTTTTCGGCTTTCTCTTGATTACCCATACAAAGATTACAGCCAGGACGCTCGAGATATAAAATATTTTCATACTCAGTTCTAGCAGAACTTTTAGGCGATTTGTCGTCAAACTCAAAGCCGGAATATTTTTTTAAAATTCCCCAATCACCCTCATCTTTGAGTTCATCAATAATATTATATGTAGGAGCAGTAACTACTAAAGGAGCTTTAAACTCAACTTTTCCGTGAAATTCCTCTAGATTTTTTAACATTTTAGCTACAATTTTTATATCTCCTTTATGGACCATACAGGATCCTACAAAACCAAGATCAATATGTTTTTTACCACCATAAAAAGAAAGTTCACGAATGGTATCATGAGTGTAACGTTTTGAAACATCCTCATTGTGGACGTCTGGATCAGCTATCATTGGTTCATCAATTATTCCAAGATCTACTTCAAATTCAGCATAATACTTGGCATTTTCATCTGGGGTTAGCGGAGGTTTTTTTCCAGTTCTAATTTCTTTAATTCGCCTATTTGCCTTATCAATAAGACCTTGTAGAACTTCTTTTGCATTATCCATTCCTTTATCTATCATGATTTGGATTCTGCCTTTTGCAATTTCCAAGGACTCAATTAATGTATCGTCCTGAGAAATACAAATGGAGGCTTTTGCCTTCATTTCAGCGGTCCAATCGGTAAAAGTAAAGGCTTGATCTGAGGGTAAAGTTCCTATATGCACTTCAATAATTCTTCCTTGAAAAACATTTTCTCCTCCAAACTTTTTGAGCATTTGAGATTGAGTAGCGTGGACTACATCTCGGAAATCCATATGGTCTTGCATTTTTCCTTTAAAGGTAACCTTTACTGACTCTGGGATTGGCATTGATGCCTCACCCGTAGCTAAAGCAAGAGCAACAGTTCCTGAATCAGCCCCAAAAGCAACACCTTTAGACATCCTTGTATGAGAGTCTCCACCAATAATTATTGCCCAATCATCAATTGTGATATCATTTAGCACTTTATGGATTACATCAGTCATTGGATGATATTTATTTTCTGGGTGACGAGCAGTAATAAGACCAAATTCACTCATAAATTTCATTAATCTGGGGATATTTTGCTGGGATTTTAAATCCCATACAGAAGCTGTGTGACATCCCGACTGGTATCCGCCGTCAATAATAGGCGAAATTATTGTAGCTGCCATCATTTCTAACTCCTGAGAAGTCATTAATCCAGTTGTGTCTTGAGAACCAACGATATTAACCTCTACGCGAACGTAGGATCCGGCATGTAATGTTACACCTGAGGTTCCTACGGCATTTTTATTAAAAATTTTCTCAACAGCCGTAAGACCTTGCCCTTTATGAGATATTTCTTTATATGGAGCATATACTTTGGGTGTGTCAATACCGATTGTTTTTGCAGCAAATGTTTGAAGTTTTTTACCAAATACAATTGCGTAAGACCCTCCAGCTCTCATGAACTCTATTTTTTGTGGGGTGAAAGCAGAAGAAATGTCCATGAGCTCCACATTACCACTATATAACTTCTTAGTTTTTGTATTGATAGTTAAAATGGTACCTGAATTAACAGAGTATGTTTGTTTTAACTTGGGCTCTCCATCATTACCTAAAATAAGGTTTCCTTTTTTGTCATATGTTTTTACCCAATTTTTAAGATCTAAACCAATACCACCTGTTACATCAACAGTTGTTAAAAATATTGGAGAAATACCATTTGTTCCAGCTACCACTGGAGCAATATTTATAAACGGAACAAAAGGACTGGCTTTTTTACCTATCCAGAGTGCTACATTATTAACTCCAGACATTCGGGAAGAACCTACACCCATCGTACCTTTCTCGGCAATTAATATCACTCTTTTGTCAGGATGTTTTTTTTGTAAATCTAGCAAGGCTTTTTGTTGATCTTTGTTGTGTTCAAACATACATTGGCCGTGAAGTTCTCTGTCTGATCTGGAATGTGCATCACCTCCAGGGGAAAGTAAATCGGTTGAGATGTCACCTACGCCAGCTACAAATGTTACAAGTTCAATTGTTTCAGGAAGTTTAGGTAATTTGGTGAAAAATTCAGCATTAGCATAACTTTTAAGCAGATCTTTCGCGATTTCAGATCCATTTTTAAAGGCTTTTTTTAAAAGTTCCATGTCTGCCTCATAGAGAAAAACTTGTGTTTTTAAAATATTAGATGCTTTTTTGGCAATAGATATATCATTTCCAAGGGCTAGATCCAACAATACTTTAGAAGAAGGGCCACCTTTCATGTGAGATAATTGGTCAAGAGCGAAAGCTGGTGAAATTTCTTCGATTATATGTTTACCAAGAATAATCTCTTTTAGAAATATAGCTTTTACTTTTGCAGCTTTTGTGGTTCCGGGTAAAACATTATAAATAAAAAAATTAATAGATTTTAAACGATGTTTATTTTTCTTCTCTATTATTTGAGAGATAATTTCTGAAAGTAACTCAGCTTCATCAATAGGTTTTGGTTGAAGGTTTTGAGTTTTTCTTTTATCAATCTCATCAAGGTATTCAATATATCTACTCATAATAAATCTGCAATTAATATTTTTAGGGGAAAACCAAGATATCGATTGCATTTATTAAAATTTTTATCCAAATTTGTGTTACTCATAATAAAAATTTCAAATGTCATAAAATGAATTTATTTCTTGATTATTATAACGAAAATACATTATTTATTGAGCATCTTAATACCCGCTAATATAAAATTTGGTTATGGACTATTATTTTTATTTATTATAAATAATTGTTTATTGAAATTATTATTTTTAGGGGATTCATTATAATTATTTGATATCAGAAACTTTTTCATGTAAAAAAACAATAAAAATAAAGTCTAGTATAAATTTTTTTATAAATTTGCACCCTCTAAAAACACTAAAGAAAAAATCAATTATGGCTAAAGAAACTTTCGATAGGTCAAAACCTCACTTAAATATTGGTACTATCGGCCACGTAGATCATGGTAAAACAACACTTACAGCAGCTATCACAAAAGTTTTAGCAGATGCTGGATTATCTGAAGCTTCAAGCTTTGATCAGATAGACAACGCTCCTGAAGAAAAAGAGCGAGGTATTACTATTAACACATCACATGTAGAGTACCAAACAGTAAATAGGCATTATGCTCATGTAGATTGTCCCGGTCACGCTGATTATGTTAAAAACATGGTTACAGGTGCTGCTCAAATGGACGGTGCTATTCTTGTAGTTGCTGCTACTGATGGACCAATGCCTCAAACAAGAGAACATATACTCCTAGGTCGTCAGGTAGGAATTCCTCGAATCGTTGTATTTTTGAATAAGGCAGATATGGTTGATGATGAAGAATTACTTGAATTAGTTGAAATGGAAGTTCGCGAACTGCTCTCTTTTTACGATTATGATGGGGATAATTCTCCTGTAATCTTAGGTTCAGCACTAGGTGCTCTCAATGGAGAACAAAAATGGGTTGATACAGTTATGAAATTAATGGAAGAGGTTGATACTTGGATTGAATTACCCAAACGAGATGTAGAGAAAGATTTTTTAATGCCTGTTGAAGATGTATTTTCTATAACGGGACGTGGAACTGTTGCAACTGGTAGAATTGAGACAGGTGTAGCTAACACTGGTGATGAAATTGACATCATTGGAATGGGTGCCGAAAAATTAAAATCAACAATAACAGGAGTTGAAATGTTTAGAAAAATTCTAGACAGGGGAGAAGCCGGTGATAATACTGGTATTTTATTACGTGGTATTGAAAAAACTGATATCAAACGAGGAATGGTTCTATGTAAGGTTGGTTCGGTAACTCCACATGCAAAATTTAAAGCTGAAGTTTATATCCTCAAAAAAGAAGAGGGTGGACGTCACACTCCATTTCACAACAATTATCGACCCCAGTTTTATGTAAGAACAACAGACGTCACAGGTAATATCATTTTACCAAGTGGAGTTGAAATGGTAATGCCTGGAGATAATTTAACAATTGAAGTTGATTTAATTCAGCCTATTGCGCTAAGTCGAGGTCTTCGTTTTGCAATTCGTGAAGGAGGTCGAACCGTTGGTGCGGGTCAGGTAACAGAAATTTTAGACTAGAAAAAATGTTTTAAACCGACACGTAAGGTGTCACGTAATTGCGTGACGCCTTTTGTGTCAAATAAAAACGGGTTTAGCTCAGTTGGTAGAGCACTGGTCTCCAAAACCAGGTGTCGGGAGTTCGAGTCTCTCAACCCGTGCATTAAAAAAGTATAAATGATTACAATAGTTAATTACATTAAAGAATCATTTGAGGAACTTCAAAAGAATGTTTCCTGGACTCCTAGAGCCGAACTTCAACGTTTAGTTCTTGTTGTTTTAGTTTTTTCAGTGCTTTTTTCTCTTGCTATATGGGGAGCAGACACAGTGCTGTCGAGTATAGTTCAAACCTACTTTAATCTTATAAACGGATAACTTATGACTGAGGTAGCAGAGAAAAAATGGTATGTTGTAAGAGCAGTTAGTGGTCAAGAAGCTAAAATAAAGGATTATATACTTTCAGAGATTGAACGACTTGGTTACTCAAGCTTGGTAGAAGACATACTTGTTCCTACTCAGAAAATTGTTCAAATTAGAAATGGAAAAAAGATCAGCAAAGAAAAAACCTACTTTCCTGGATATATAATGATTAAAGCAGATCTTTCTGGAGAAGTACCTCACATAATTAAATCGGTAACTAATGTTATTGGTTTTTTAGGAGAAACTAAAGGTGGTGAACCTGTTCCCCTTAGATCAGCTGAAGTAAACAGAATGCTTGGAAAAGTTGATGAATTGACTCTTGCTTCAGAGCAAATAAATATTCCTTACACTAGCGGTGAAAATGTAAAAGTGATTGATGGTCCATTCAACGGTTTCACGGGTACAATTGAAAAAGTAAATGAGGATAAAAGAAAACTAGAGGTTATGGTTAAGATTTTTGGTCGTAAAACACCTTTGGAATTGAGTTACATGCAAGTTGAAAAGTTATAAATGTTACATAATAAAGATAAGGTTTAGCTTCCACTAAAATCTTACCTTAACATAATAAAAACAATGGCTAAAGAAATAGAAAAAGTTCTAAAATTACAGGTTAGAGGTGGTGCAGCTAATCCATCTCCTCCGGTTGGTCCAGCATTAGGTGCTGCAGGCGTTAACATAATGGAGTTTTGTAAACAATTTAACGCAAGAACTCAAGATAAACCTGGAAAAATTCTTCCAGTTGCAATTTCAGTTTACAAAGACAAATCTTTTGAATTTGTAATTAAAACTCCTCCAGCTGCAGTTCAATTAATGGAAGCTGCCAAGAAGAAAAAGGGATCTGGAGAACCAAATAGAGCCAAGGTTGGAAGTGTCACTTGGGATCAAGTTAGAACAATTGCCGAAGATAAAATGCCAGATTTAAATGCTTTTAACATCGACTCTGCCATGAAAATGATAGCTGGTACTGCTAGATCTATGGGTTTTACTGTGAAAGGAAATGCACCATTTAATTCATAATTTAAAATGGGAAAAATGACAAAAAATCAAAAAGAGTCTAGGTCTAAAGTAGATACTTCAACTCTGTATAATTTAGAAGATGCTTCTAAATTGGTAAAAGAAATTTCAACAACTAAATTCGATGCATCTGTTGATTTAGCCGTTCGCTTAGGGGTTGATCCAAAAAAATCTAACCAAATGGTTCGTGGCATTGTTACATTACCTCATGGTACTGGTAAAAAATTACGTGTTTTAGCTTTGGTTACCCCAGATAAAGAATCTGAAGCTAAGGAAGCTGGTGCAGATTTTATTGGCTTAGATGAGTATTTACAAAAGATAAAAGATGGATGGACAGATGTTGATGTAATAGTTACCATGCCAAGTGTTATGGGTAAACTCGGTCCCTTGGGTAGAGTTTTAGGTCCAAGAGGTTTAATGCCAAATCCAAAAACTGGTACTGTAACTATGGATATTAAAAAAGCAGTTACTGATGTTAAAGGTGGTAAGATTGATTTTAAAGTTGATAAATCAGGCATAATTCATTCCTCAATTGGTAAAGTATCTTTTAGTGCAGATAAGATTTTTGAAAATGCAGATGAACTTTTAAAAACAATAGTCAAATTAAAACCTTCAACTACAAAAGGAACTTATATAAAAAGTGTTTATATGTCAAGTACAATGAGTCCTAGTGTTCCTGTTGAAGCCAAATTTTCATAGATTTAAATATACACCAAATGAAAAAAGAAGAAAAGATAAAAGTTATTGATGATTTGACTTCAAAATTAAAAGAAACTAAAACTTTATATTTCACAGATATATCTGGATTAAATGCATCTCAAACCACAGCTTTACGCCGTGCTTGTCACAAAATAAATGTAAAGTTATCTGTAGTTAAAAACACAATGTTATCAAGAGCTATGGATGCCTCTGATAAGGATTTTGGAGAAATTAAAGACGTATTGAAAGGTAATACATCTTTGATGTTTTCAGAAACAGGTAACCTTCCAGCTAAAGTTATTAAAGATTTTAGAAAAAAATTAGATAGACCAATATTGAAAGCTGCTTTCATTGAAGAATCAATCTATATTGGGGACGATCAAATTGATTCTCTTGTGGCCATTAAATCAAAAGAGGAATTAATTGGTGAAATTATTGGATTATTACAGTCTCCAGCTAAGAATGTGATTTCTGCATTAAAGTCGGGTGGAAGTAATATATCTGGTATATTAAAAACGTTATCAGAGCGTTAAATCTGAAAATAATTGTATTTAAAATAAATAGAAACATAAATTATAAAAATTGGTAAAATGGCAGATTTAAAAGAATTCGCGGAACAATTAGTAAACTTAACTGTAAAAGAAGTAAATGAGCTTGCTAATATTTTAAAAGATGAGTATGGTATTGAACCTGCAGCAGCAGCTGTAGCAGTTGCCGGTCCGGCAGCTGGTGCTTCAGATGATGCTGAAGAGCAAACAGAATTTGATGTTATCTTGAAAGCAGCTGGTGGTTCAAAATTAGCAGTGGTAAAATTAGTTAAAGAATTAACCGGCCTAGGTCTTAAAGAGGCGAAAGGGTTAGTTGATGACGCTCCAAGTGCTATAAAAGAAGCTGTAAGTAAAGACGAAGCAGAAGGTCTTAAGAGCTCATTGGAAGAAGCAGGTGCAGAAGTAGAACTTAAGTAGTTCTTCTTTAAAGTTTAAGGTTTAGACTTTTGATGAAATCAATTGTCTAAACCACTTATAGTATATATTGATTTATAATTAACGAATAGAGTTCATCTAAAAAAACTTCAGATGCCAAGTACCTTAAAAAAAAGAGTAAATTTTGCTGCAGCTCAGCATACCCCAAACTATCCTGATTTTCTTGATATCCAAATCAAGTCCTTTCAAGATTTTTTTCAATTAGAAACTAAATCTGACGAAAGAAATGAAGAAGGTCTTTTTAACACATTTAAAGAAAATTTTCCAATAACGGATACTAGAAATCAATTTGTTCTTGAGTTTATTGATTATTTTGTTGACCCTCCAAGATATTCTATTCAGGAATGTATTGAAAGGGGTTTGACATATTCTGTTCCTTTAAAGGCAAGGTTAAAACTATATTGTACCGACATAGAACATGAAGATTTTGAAACTATTGTTCAGGATGTTTTTCTCGGAACCATTCCTTATATGACTCCAAGTGGAACGTTTTGTGTTAATGGTGCTGAGAGAATAGTAGTTTCTCAACTTCACAGATCCCCTGGTGTATTTTTTGGACAATCTTTTCATGCCAACGGTACGAAACTTTATTCAGCAAGAGTTATTCCTTTTAAAGGTTCTTGGATTGAGTTTGCAACTGATATCAATAGTGTGATGTACGCCTATATTGACAGAAAGAAAAAACTTCCTGTAACAACTCTTTTCAGAGCTATTGGATATGAAAGTGATAAGGATATACTCGAAATATTTGACTTAGCTGAAGAAATTAAAGTTTCTAAATCTGGATTAAAAAAGGTTTTAGATCGAAAATTAGCAGCTCGAGTTTTGAAAACATGGCATGAAGACTTTGTTGATGAAGATACGGGTGAAGTTATCTCGATTGAAAGAAATGAAATAATAATTGACAGAGACACTATTATAGAAAAAGACCATATTGATTCTATAATGGAATCGGGAGTTAAAACAATCTTATTACACAAGGTTGACGCTCATATGTCAGATTATGCTATTATTAATAATACTTTACAAAAAGATCCTACAAATTCAGAAAAGGAAGCTGTCGAGCATATATACCGCCAATTAAGAAATGCCGAGCCACCCGATGAAGATACAGCTAGGGGAATTATTGATAAATTATTTTTCTCAGACCAAAGGTATAATCTTGGTGAAGTTGGAAGATACAGGATGAATAAAAAACTTGGTCTTAATGTTGAAATGGATAAGTTGGTATTAACTAAATTAGATATAATTACGATTATAAAATATTTAATAGAGTTAATTAATTCAAAGGCTGAGATTGACGATATTGATCATCTTTCAAATAGGAGAGTTAGAACTGTAGGTGAACAATTATCTTCTCAATTTGGGGTTGGTTTAGCTAGAATGGCTCGAACAATTCGAGAAAGAATGAATGTTAGAGATAATGAGGTTTTTACCCCCATAGATCTTATAAATGCCAAAACACTTTCCTCAGTTATAAATACATTTTTTGGAACAAATCAGTTATCTCAGTTTATGGATCAAACAAATCCATTAGCAGAGTTAACTCACAAAAGGAGACTTTCGGCTTTAGGTCCTGGAGGTTTATCCAGAGAAAGAGCAGGTTTTGAAGTTAGAGATGTTCATTATACCCATTACGGACGACTATGTCCTATAGAAACTCCAGAAGGACCAAACATTGGGTTGATTTCTTCATTGGGTGTTTTTGCAAAAGTTAATAATCTCGGCTTTATTGAAACTCCATACAGAAAAGTAGAAAATGGTAAGATAGATTTATCTGAGACAAAATATCTAAGTGCTGAAGAAGAAGAAAACCAGTTAATCGCTCAAGCGACTGTCCCTTACGATAAAGATGGTAATATAACTTCTGAAAGAGTTATTGCAAGAGATCAAGCTGATTTTCCTGTAGTAACTCCTGATAAAATAAACTACGCCGATGTAGCCCCTAATCAGATTGCATCAATATCTGCCTCATTAATCCCTTTTTTAGAACATGATGATGCTAACCGTGCATTAATGGGATCTAATATGATGCGTCAAGCAGTTCCTCTACTCAGACCTGACTCTCCTATTGTCGGAACAGGTTTAGAACGTCAAGTAGCTTCAGATTCAAGAGTTTTAATAAACGCTGAAGGGGATGGTTTGGTTGAATATGTAGATGCTAATAAGATTACTATTAAATACGATATTTCTAAAGAAGAAGAGATGGTTCGTTTCGATAGTACTGTCAAAAACTACAATCTTATAAAATTTCGAAAGACTAATCAGGGTACATGTATAAACCTTAAGTCTATCGTTAAAAAAGGAGATCGCGTTAAAAAGGGTCAAGTTTTATCCGAAGGTTATGCTACTGAGAATGGTGAATTAGCACTTGGTCGTAATATGAAAGTCGCTTTTATGCCATGGAAAGGGTATAATTTTGAGGATGCTATCGTTATTTCTGAAAAGGTAGTTAGAGAAGATATATTTACTTCTATCCATATCGACGAATATTCACTTGATGTTAGAGATACTAAACTTGGCACAGAAGAATTAACAGATGATATTCCAAATGTAAGTGAAGAAGCGACAAAAGATTTAGATGAAAATGGAATGATTCGTATTGGTGCTGAAGTAAACCCAGGAGATATTCTAATTGGAAAAATTACTCCAAAAGGTGAGTCTGACCCAACTCCCGAAGAAAAGCTTTTAAGAGCAATTTTTGGAGATAAAGCAGGTGATGTAAAGGATGCTTCTTTAAAAGCTCCTCCATCTTTACATGGAGTAGTTGTTGATAAAAAATTATTTACAAGATCTTTAAAAGATAAAAGAAGAAGAAGCCAAGATAAACAAGAACTTGTAATTCTTGAGGAAAATTTTGAAGTCAAGTTTGAAAAATTAAAGACTATTTTAATTGAAAAACTTTTTGCAATATTAAATGGTAAAACTTGCCAAGGAGTTCAAAATGATTTAAGTGAAGAAATATTACCAAAAGGTAAAAAATATTCCCTTAAAATGTTGTCAAGTGTTGAAGATTACACACATTTAACAAAAGGTACATGGACTACTACAAAAGAAATAAACTCTATGATTGCGGATTTAATTCACAATTATAAAATCAAAGAAAATGATTTACAAGGATCTCTTCGTCGTGAAAAGTTTACAATTTCAGTTGGTGATGAATTACCTGCAGGGATATTGAAATTAGCTAAGGTTTATATAGCGAAGAAAAGAAAACTCAAGGTTGGAGATAAAATGGCTGGACGTCACGGTAACAAAGGAATTGTTGCAAGAATAGTTCGTGAGGAAGAGATGCCATTTTTAGAAGATGGAACACCGGTAGATATAGTACTTAATCCACTTGGAGTTCCCTCAAGGATGAATATTGGACAAATTTATGAAACAGTCCTTGGATGGGCAGGACAAAATCTAGGTCAAAAGTATTCTACCCCTATATTTGATGGCGCATCAATCGATCAAATTAACGACCTGACAGATGAAGCTGGTATTCCAAAATATGGCCACACATATCTGTATGACGGCGGTACGGGAGAGCAATTTGATCAACCTGCTACAGTTGGTGTAATTTACATGCTCAAACTTGGTCACATGGTTGATGATAAAATGCATTCAAGATCTATTGGACCATACTCATTAATAACTCAACAACCATTGGGTGGTAAAGCTCAATTTGGTGGGCAGCGTTTCGGTGAGATGGAAGTATGGGCTTTAGAAGCATATGGAGCATCCAGTACTTTACAAGAAATTCTTACTGTGAAATCTGATGATGTTATCGGAAGGGCTAAAACATATGAGTCAATTGTTAAAGGAGATTCACTTCCAGAACCCGGTCTTCCGGAATCTTTTAATGTCTTAATGCACGAATTGAAAGGATTAGGACTTGATATTAGATTGGAGGAGTAAAATAAATTAAGTAATATTTAGAAAGTAATTAAAAATGGCTAGAAATAACGAGGTAGTTACACAAAAAAAATTCAATAAAATTGTAATTGGTTTATCATCACCTGAAGTGATATTAAATAGCTCAAGAGGAGAGATTTTGAAGCCTGAAACAATAAACTACAGGACACATAAACCTGAAAGAGATGGTTTGTTCTGCGAGAGAATTTTTGGACCTGTTAAAGATTTTGAATGTGCATGTGGAAAATACAAAAGAATTAGATACAAAGGAATAGTTTGTGATAGGTGTGGTGTTGAAGTTACAGAAAAAAAAGTTAGAAGAGATCGAGTTGGTCACATCAATCTTGTCGTTCCTGTTGCTCACATATGGTATTTTAGATCATTACCAAATAAGATTGGGTATCTTCTTGGATTACCATCTAAGAAACTAGATATGATTATTTACTATGAAAGGTATGTTGTTATTCAGTCTGGTATTGCAATCAACTCTGAAGGTGAATCATTTCAAAAAATGGATTTTCTAACTGAGGAAGAGTATTTAAACGCATTAGAACAAATTCCAGCTGAAAATCAATATCTAGATGATTCGAATCCAGATAAATTTATTGCTAAAATGGGTGCTGAATGTTTGATTGAGTTGCTAGGACGGATTGATTTAGAGGCTCTATCATTCGAATTAAGACACAAAGCAAATAACGAAACATCTAAACAAAGAAAAACTGAAGCTTTAAAAAGACTTCAGGTTGTGGAAGCTTTCAAAGATGCTAACGCTCGCAGAGAAAATCTCCCTGAGTGGATGATCATGAAAGTAGTTCCGGTTATTCCTCCAGAATTAAGACCATTAGTTCCTCTTGATGGTGGTCGTTTTGCAACTTCTGATTTAAATGACTTGTACAGACGAGTTATAATTAGAAATAATAGGCTAAAGAGATTAGTTGAAATTAAAGCTCCAGAAGTAATTCTTAGAAATGAAAAAAGAATGCTCCAAGAATCTGTTGACTCGCTATTTGATAATACCCGAAAATCATCTGCAGTCAAAACTGATTCAAATCGTCCACTTAAATCTCTGTCTGATTCGCTCAAGGGTAAACAGGGTAGATTTCGTCAAAATCTTTTAGGAAAACGTGTTGATTACTCAGCAAGGTCAGTTATTGTAGTTGGTCCTGAACTTAAGCTTTTTGAGTGTGGTCTTCCAAAAGGAATGGCTGCCGAATTATACAAACCATTTGTAATTAGAAAATTAATTGAACGTGGTATTGTAAAAACTGTCAAGTCAGCAAAAAAAATAATTGACAGAAAAGAACCTGTAGTTTGGGATATTTTAGAAAATGTTTTAAAAGGTCATCCTGTCCTTCTAAATAGAGCTCCTACTTTACACCGTTTGGGTATTCAAGCTTTTCAACCTAAGTTAATTGAAGGAAAAGCCATACAGCTTCACCCTCTTGTTTGTACAGCATTTAATGCTGATTTTGATGGAGATCAAATGGCAGTTCATCTTCCATTGGGGCCTGAGGCAATTCTAGAGTCACAAATGTTAATGCTTGCCTCTAATAATATTTTAAATCCAGCAAATGGATCTCCAATAACTGTTCCATCTCAAGATATGGTTTTAGGTCTTTATTACATGACTAAAGCAAGAAAATCAACAAAAGAAGTTCCAGTTAAGGGAGAAGGTTTAACCTTCTATTCTGTTGAAGAAGTTCATATAGCCCACAACGAAAAAAGAGTAGATTTAAATGCAATAGTTAAAATTCGCGCAAAAAGCTTTAATGACAAAGGTGAGCTAGTATACCAAATAATTGAAACTACTGTTGGAAGAATTCTATTTAATGAAGTAGTACCTGAACAAGCTGGCTTCATTAATGAAGTTTTAACAAAGAAAAATCTTCGTGGAATAATTGGTGAGATTCTTAAAGTCACAAGTGTTCCAGAAACAGCTGAATTTTTGGATAAGATAAAAGACATGGGTTATGGGTTTGCATTCAAAGGTGGACTATCATTTAGTTTAGGGGATATAATTATCCCACCTGAAAAGCAAAAAATGATTGAAGAGGCTAACGGTCAAATTGAAGGCATTGTTGGGAATTATAATATGGGACTCATAACTAATAACGAGAGATACAATCAAGTAATTGATGTATGGACTTCTACAAATGCAACTCTTACTGAGTTAGCAATGAGTAGAATTAGCGAAGATCAACAAGGGTTTAATTCTGTTTATATGATGTTAGATTCTGGAGCGAGAGGCTCCAAGGAACAGATTAGACAATTAACAGGTATGAGAGGTCTAATGGCAAAGCCTAAAAAGTCAAATGTAGGTGGTGGAGAAATTATAGAAAATCCAATTTTATCAAATTTTAAAGAAGGATTATCGATTTTAGAGTATTTTATTTCTACCCATGGAGCAAGAAAAGGTTTAGCTGATACTGCTCTCAAAACTGCTGATGCTGGATATTTAACAAGAAGGCTGGTTGATGTTTCTCAAGATGTTATCGTTAATAATGAAGATTGCGGTACTCTAAGAGGAATCTTAGTCAAGCCATTAAAAAAGAATCAGGAAATAGTTGAAAGTTTAGGTGAAAGAATTTTAGGTCGAGTTTCTCTAAATCCGATAACTAGTCCTTCTACTGGAGAATTAATAGTTGATTCAGGTGAGCAAATTACTGATTTGATAATATCTAAAATTAATAATGCTCAAATTGAATCTGTAGAAGTTCGTTCACCATTAAGTTGTGAAGCTAAACGAGGTATATGTGTTAAATGTTATGGACGAAATTTAGCAACGGGAACAATGGTTCAAAAAGGAGAAGCTGTTGGTGTTGTTGCTGCGCAATCAATTGGTGAACCTGGAACACAACTTACCTTAAGAACTTTTCACGTAGGAGGAGTTGCTGGAAATATATCTGAAGAAAATAAGATAATAGTTAAGCAAAGTGGAGTTGCATTAATCGATGATCTCAAAATAGCAAAAGGTGTTGATACAGATGGAAATCCCTCTGATATTGTAATTTCAAGAACTGCTGAAATTAAAATAATTGATAAAAAAACAAAGAGTATATATAGTACAAATAATATTCCTTATGGTTCTTCAATTTTTATCTCAAATGGAGATAATGTATCAAAAGGAGATATTGTATGTAGTTGGGATCCTTTTAATGGTGTTATTGTTTCAGAATTTACAGGTAAAATTGAGTTTGAAAATATTGAACAGGGTGAAACTTATCAAGTTGAAATTGATGAACAAACAGGTTTCCAAGAAAAAGTAATCTCAGAAACTAGAAATAAGAAACTAATTCCTACACTACTCATCAAGGACAATAAAGGGGTTACACTACGTTCATATAACTTACCTGTTGGAGCCCATTTAATTGTTGATGATGGATCTAAAATTAAAGAGGGGAAAATATTAGTAAAAATACCAAGAAAATCAGCCAAATCTGGAGATATAACAGGAGGACTACCTCGTGTCACAGAGTTGTTTGAAGCAAGAAATCCTTCAAACCCAGCTGTCGTTTCTGAAATTGATGGTGTTGTTTCTTTTGGAAAAATTAAAAGAGGTAATAGAGAAATTATAGTTGAATCTAAATATGGAGATATAAAAAAGTATTTAGTTAAATTATCAAATCAAATTTTAGTTCAGGAAAACGACTTCGTAAAAGCAGGAATGTCTTTATCAGATGGTTCAATAACTCCAGTTGATATTTTAAATATAAAAGGCCCATCAGCTGTACAACAATATTTGGTTAATGAGGTACAAGAAGTTTATCGTCTTCAAGGAGTTAAAATTAACGATAAACATTTTGAAGTTGTTGTTAGACAGATGATGCGTAAAGTTAGGATCAATGACCCTGGAGATACGAGTTTTTTAGAAAATCAATTAGTTTTCAAAGCAGATTTCATTGAAGAAAACGATAGTTTGTTTGGTAAGAAAGTTGTAGAAAACCCAGGTGATTCAGAAAACCTTAAAGCAGGACAGATAATCTCATCACGTCAGTTGAGGGATGAAAACTCTCTTCTTATAAGACAGGACAAGACAAAGGTCGAGGCAAGAGATGCTTCTACATCCACATCAACCCCTGAACTTCAAGGTATAACAAGAGCATCACTTCAAACAAAATCCTTTATATCAGCAGCATCTTTTCAAGAAACTACCAAAGTTTTAAATGAAGCAGCTGTTAATGGTAAAGAAGATTATTTAGCTGGCTTAAAGGAAAATGTTATTGTGGGCCACAAGATACCAGCTGGAACTGGTTTGAGAGAGTATAATAATGTTATTGTAGGTTCAAAGGATGAATACAATAGTTTATTAGTTAATAAAGAGGAAGAAGAACTTTCGGATATATAATTTAAAAATGAGTACCACTAAAAAAGAACAAAAAATTAATATTGAATTAGACGAAAAAACTGCTGAAGGTATATATACTAATTTAGCTATTATTAATCACTCTATTTCTGAGTTTGTTGTTGATTTTATAAATATGATGCCTGGTTCCCCCAAAGCAAAAGTTAAGTCAAGAATTATTTTAACTCCTGAACATGCGAAGAGGTTTCAAAAAGCCTTATCTGATAACATAAAGCGATTTGAAAAATCTAATGGTGAAATAAAAACTAACGAAATCCCTCCTGTTCCAATGAACTTTGGTACTCAGGGAGAAGCATAATATTTATTTGTTTTTAAAAGGTTGCAGTGACTGTTTTAGATAAATTCTGATGTATTGAAAAATTTTATTTTTGGGTATTTTTCTTTTGTCATTTGAAGTGAAAATCTTGAATCAGCCATAAAGACTGTTTGGTTGTGTTTATCTTTAGCTAAAAATTTTTGCTTAATTCTTCTAAAATCATTGTATTCTTTGTCTTCAAAGTCTGTTTGTATCCAGCATGCTTTATAAACGTTAAGATTTTCAAAATTACAATTTGCACCATACTCATGTAATAATCTATATTGAATAACTTCAAATTGAAGAGCTCCTACAGTTCCAATAACTTTTCTATTGCTAATATTTAAAGTGAACAATTGAGCAACTCCTTCATCCATTAATTGATCTATTCCTTTTTCAAGCTGTTTAGCTTTCATTGGATCAGTATTATTAATATATCTAAAGTGCTCAGGAGAAAAATTAGGTATGCCTTTAAAATTTATTATTTCTCCAGTAGTCAATGTATCTCCTATTTTAAAATTACCTGTATCGTGAAGTCCAACAATATCTCCAGGAAAAGAAACATCTACAATTTGTTTCTTTTCAGCAAAAAAAGCATTTGGACTTGAAAATTTGAATTTTTTATTTTGTCTTACATGTAGATAAGGAGTATTTCTTTCAAATTTTCCAGAAACTATTTTAACAAAAGCAAGTCTATCTCGATGTTTTGGATCCATATTTGCGTGTATTTTAAAAACGAATCCTGTAAATTTTTCTTCCCTAGGATCTATTAAACGTATATCAGATAATTTTGGTGTAGGTTTTGGTGCAATTTCAATGAAGCAATCGAGAAGCTCTTGAACACCAAAATTATTGAGAGCAGAACCAAAAAAGACAGGTTGTAAATCACCAGACAAATATTTTTCTTTTTCAAACTCTGGATAAACTCCAGTGATCAGTTCTAGATCTTCTTTTAACTGAGTTATTGAGTCATCTCCAATTCTTAAATTTAATTTTTCATCATCAATTGATTTAAATTTTACTTTTTCACTTACTTTTTGTTTTTCATCTGGATTAAATAACTCTATGTTTTTTCCCCAAATATTGTAAATACCCTTGAAGTCGTATCCCATTCCAATTGGAAAACTTAAGGGAGTCACTTTAAGACCTAATTGACTTTCAACTTCATCCATTAAATCAAAAGCATCTTTTCCTTCCCTATCCAATTTATTAATAAAGACTAGCATCGGAATCGACCTAAGTCTGCAAACTTCAACTAGTTTTTGGGTTTGTTCTTCAACTCCTTTTGCAACATCTATAACAACAATAACTGAATCTACTGCTGTAAGTGTCCTAAATGTATCTTCTGCAAAATCTTTATGTCCAGGAGTATCTAGGATATTTATTTTCTTATTCTTATAAATAAATGCAAGAACAGAAGTTGCCACAGAAATTCCCCTTTGACGTTCAATCTCCATGAAGTCACTAGTTGCTCCTTTTTTGACCTTATTTGACTTAACTGCACCAGCCTCTTGAATAGCACCTCCATATAGTAGTAATTTTTCAGTTAAAGTTGTTTTTCCTGCATCAGGATGAGATATTATACCAAAAGTTCTTCTACGTTCAATTTCACTTAAAAACTCCATTAAACTATTGTTTTTGACAAAAGTATTCAATATTGTTAAAAGAAAATGACCTAATAGGTTTTTGTTTTTTTATTAGTTATTTTTGAGATGTAAATGAAAGAGGAAGAAGTAATTTTAGTCGATTCAAAGGATAACGTTTTAGGAACAATGCCAAAAATGGAAGCTCATCAGAAAGGTCTTCTTCATAGAGCTTTTTCAGTATTTATTTTAAATTCAAAAAACCAAGTTTTACTTCAAAAAAGAGCCTTAACAAAATATCATTCGCCAGGATTATGGACAAATACTTGTTGCAGCCATCAAAGAATCAACGAAAGTTCTATTGCTGCAGGAATAAGGAGGTTAGAAGAAGAAATGGGACTTAGTGCAAAATTAAAAGAAGTTTTTACTTTTAAATATAAAGCTCCATTGACCAATGGTTTAATAGAGCACGAACTAGATCATGTTTTAATTGGATTTATAGAAAAAAACCCGATTATTAACCATAATGAAGTTTCAGAATGGAAATGGGTTGATTTTGATTTTCTATCTAAAGATCTAATTCAAAACCATAATAACTATACAGTTTGGTTTAAGATTGTTTTTGATCAATTTTTTAATTATATAAAAACTCATGAAAGTAACGGTAAGTAGAAAAGCACATTTTAATGCAGCACACAGATTATTTCGTCCAGATTGGGATGAAAATAAAAACAAAGATATTTTTGGAAAATGTTCTAATAAAAACTTTCATGGTCATAATTATGATTTAATTGTGAGTGTCAAAGGCGAAATTGATAATGAAACTGGCTATGTTATTGATATGAAAGTTTTAAAAGATCTAATTAAATCTGAAGTCGAAGATGCTTTTGATCATAAAAACTTAAATATTGAAGTTCCTGAATTCAAAAAATTGAACCCAACTGCTGAGAATATTGTTGTGGTTATATACAATAAGTTGCGAAAACATATCTCAAAAAGTAATGAAGTAGAGATTGTTTTATACGAAACTCCTAGAAATTTCGTCAAGTATTCTGGAGACTAGGTGTTTTATTATTTAAAAAGTATTTATCTTTTTAAGACACTAATTTAGATGTATATTTGAAAAAAAAATTATGGCAAGTGTTAAGCAGCTAAAAAAAGACATTAATAACACTATTGGTTCTTTTATCGAAGATATTTATATTTGGGAGTTAACTAATCCGAAAGCTGATATTAATAAAAGTAATTTGTTAATTGACGATTCGCTTTCTCTTTTTGATCAATTAATAAAAGAAGTAAATTTATCCAAAATTAAAAATACCAAATCTCACTTCAATTCTATTCTAATTAATCTTAACTCTGGATTGGTTAAAATGAATAAAAAATTAGATAAGTTAAGTTAAATCTAATTTTGATTTACTAATTTTTTATTTCTTTCCAAAACATCATAAAATAATTTTCCATATTTTGATGTCATTATATTATCAGGCATGTTTTTAGCTATTGTATCCAAATAAGAAGGATTAGCATTATTCATTTCAGTAACTATGATATAGGGTGATATTATCTTATCAGAGTGGGTTTTAGCAAAGTTTAATGTATATAAATATCTTCTTCTATTTAGCATGTCGATTCGGTTTTGGAACGAATCAATTAAAATGATATCTTGTCTTTTTTGAGCATTTAAATAAAGTTTCAAAAGATTTAGATTACTGGAATTAAATTTTCTGGCCATTGACTTATACTCATCTAATAACTCATTGTTTTCTGATCCCTCAATGAAGGCACTGCTTTCAAATGTTTTAAGCCTTGTTTTTATTTTTATATTTCCTTTTGAACCAAAAAATACAATACGATCATTTATTGAATCTTCGTTATCTTTTTTTAAATACAAATGAAATATTTCAGGTTCATTTAACGTAGTTTTAAAATTAAAATTTCCATTACCTCTTAATTCAAATGAATCAATTGTCACTAAAACTGAATCATTATATTTTTTTAAAAACAGAGAACCCTTTCTTATATCTGAAATAACCCCGTCAATTTCCATTGTGTTATTATTTTGAGTTTTTGGTCCACATGAGGTGATTAAAACTACTAAAGAGAAAGTATGAATAAATTTTTTCATGATTAGATATTTAACCAGTATGTTAGTTTTATATTTAAACTTCTTGATCGTGGAATAAGTGAATTTGTTGTAAAATAATTATCGTTATAAACTACGTAAAGGTCGGATAGGGGCGCAAATCTCCATTGCAGCCTTGAGTTAACACCTAAGTTTTCAGATTGAGAGCTAAATTGTACATATGAGGTCCAAAATATTTTTTTTGTAAAAGTAAAATCAATTTTAGGTCTTATTAAAAAAATATTTTCCTTGGGATAACCATTCCTTAAATCAATGTGATCATAATTAAATGATAATGAAGTTAACATAAAAGGCTGAATCCTCCAATTTAAAGTATTTTCAATTGAATATTTCGTTCCAGTGTAAAATTGTCCAATTTCTGGTTGAATCCTGTAGTTAAATGTTTTTCTAACATCTGAATTATACGAAAACCTTAAACTTGTATACTTATATGTATTTTCTCCAGGAATTGGATTGTCATCATTCATACCTGTAGGATCAAAATCAGAGTAAAGATATGTAGACCTACTAAAAACTCGAAAACCCATCCTTACTCCGTTTTTATATGTAAAATTCATGGATGGGCTAATTGTTCTATCAGAATTTCTAAAATTATCATTAGGTCTATAATAACTCCACATTCCAAGTCCAATATCCCATTGTGTTAGATTTTTACCTTCAGGATAAAATTTTAATTTATATTGAGGAGTCACTTTAAATAAATCCGTTCTTCTAATAAAACCAAGATCCGATTTAAAGTCTTCCCCTAACATATTGAATCCAAGTTCAATGGTATTTCTTCTTGTATTTTTTTCAATTGAAGCTCCATAACTGCTATCGTCATCCTCTTTATTAGAGTCTGGTTTGAAAGATTTATGATAATAAAATCTACCTACATAAACATTATCTGGAGATGCCAAATTATAATCTAGTCCTACAAGTCTATTGAACTTTTCATTATCATTAACAAAATCGTAATTCTGTACATTCTCTCGATTAATCATTAGTAAACTTATGTTTGATCTTGAAAACACTTTTTTTTGAAGAGAGAAAACAGTGTTATTATTTGAAGGAATTTCATTAGCAATATCTTCCTCAGTTCTCATATGTAAAAAACCAACTCTCCAATTTTCGTCAAGTTTGCCACTCAACCTTGCACCTGCTATTATTTTATTTTCTATCGTATTACCATTTATGTCTTTTGCAACACCAATTCTTCTAGAGAAGAATGGACGTCCATCTCTTGAGTCTCCAAAGTTTGTAAATAAGTCACTGTTTTGAATAAAAAACTGTCTTTTTTCAGGTAAAGAAACTTCAAAGCGTGTTAAGTTAACAACTTGATCATCAACTTCCACTTGAGAGAAATCAGGATTAATTGTAAGATCTAGGTTTAAGCCATTACCTATTGGGATTTTGGCATCTGCCCCAAAACTAAGATTATTTAATTTTGTTTGATTTTCAAAA
This sequence comes from Candidatus Marivariicella sp., assembly GCF_983056325.1. Classification (NCBI taxonomy): domain Bacteria; kingdom Pseudomonadati; phylum Bacteroidota; class Flavobacteriia; order Flavobacteriales; family Flavobacteriaceae; genus Candidatus Marivariicella; species Candidatus Marivariicella sp. The sequence continues at coordinate 25,372 of NZ_CEZOWA010000007.1, forward strand.
TCATTTGATGTGATACCATTTAAATAAGGAATAAATGCTAAAGGTGCTTTTGATTTACCAAGTGGATCTTCAAAAATCATATTACCTAAAAATGCAAGACTTACTATTTGTTGATTTCTAGATCTTTGTGTCCAGGTTGTCCATTCGTTAACATTGCTATCAAACCTGTAAGCATTAAAACCCCATGATTTTGCTCCCTCAGGGAAATTTAAAAATTTTAATGGAATTTTAACCTCATTTATTATATAATCATCGAAAATCTGTGCTTCTGTTTCCCATTTTGTATCCCAACTGCTATTAGCATCTCTTCTATAATCAGTTGCACCGTTTGATAATAAGGATTCGCGCTGAACTCCTTCAGGGTTAGTTCCAAAAAAAAATGCGTTAGTTCTATCGTTATAAGTATCGAATACAAATGTAACTCCGTCAATACCCCAGCCCGTCCAATCTCTTCTTAAAGATGGAACAACATATTTTCTGTTTTTTATATCAGATTTTGCCAGTAAATAAATGTTATTTTCATCTCTCAATATTTTGATTGAGGTTTTTAATTCAGCCCTTAAACTATCAGTTGGAAAGTGTTGAAAAAAATCATCAATTTGATTAGCTTCATTCCAAGCTTCGTCGTTACCTAAACCATCGATAATTATTAATTTATTGGTAGTTTTAACAATAACCTCTCTGGATTGAGAATAAGATTTTAAATGAAAAAAAATTAAGAAAACATAATATAAAAGATATTTTTTGTACAAAATTTTAAGTTTTATTAATCAACTATTTAATTTAATGAATTGACAATTATTCATTTAAAAGGTTTAATTCTAAATGAATAATTTTCAAATTTAGCATATTTGTGTGAAGGAAAGTAAAATTATTAGCAGTATATATATTTACCTTTCATAATGCACAGAACCCAAATAACTATTTAATAAAATCTAGACTCCTTTGAAGGAACTTAGTTAGGGCTTCACCCTTTAATAAACCTAAGGAAAGTTTTGCTAGATCAAGAGATTGAATTATTAATCTTTCTCTTTTTTTAGCTGTTTTTGTGTTAAGAATTTCGTTAATAAGCTCATGATTTGTGTTTACTAGTAATGTATACATTTCAGGCATGTTACCTCCCATCATACCCCCTCCACCGCTCTGTTGCATTTCCTTCATTCTTCTCATAAATTCCGGCTGTGCTAACACAAAAGGTAGCGATTTACTATCCATAGCTTCTAGTTGAACCATATAACCACTCTCTTTAACTATTTTCTCTATCATTGGCTTTAATTTTTCTTTTTCTTTATCAGAAAGTTTAGATACTATAGCTTCATCTTTTTTGATTAGATTTTCAATAGAATCTCCATCAACTCTGGCAAAACTAATTTTCTCTTTACTTCCTTCCATTTTTTGAATGAGATGAGAAATTATCGGAGAGTCTAAAAGGAGTACCGTATAACCTTTGTCTTCGGCAGTGGATACATAGCTGTGCTGTTCCTCAGCATTACTTGTATACAGAATAACTAGCTTATCATCTTTATCTGTCTGGATAGGTTTGATTAAATCTTCTAATTCCTTATATGTTAAGAAATCTCCTTTTGTAGTTGGATATAAAGCAAATTTTTCAGCCTTTTCAAAAAACTTATCTTCACTCAACATTCCATACTCAATAACTACTTTAATATCATTCCATTTTTCTTCAAATGATTTTCTGTCTTTTTTAAATAAACTACTGAGTTTGTCGCCAACTTTTCTTGTTATATAGTTGCTTATTTTTTTCACAGCACCATCAGCTTGAAGATAACTTCTTGAAACATTTAACGGTATGTCTGGTGAATCAATTACACCTCTTAGCAAAGTAAGAAACTCAGGAACAATTCCTTCAACATTATCAGTTACAAATACTTGATTTTGATATAGTTGTATTCTATCTTTTTGAACATTAATATCATTATTAAGTTTTGGAAAATATAAGATCCCTGTTAAATTAAAAGGATAGTCTACATTTAAATGAATATTAAATAGGGGTGTTTCGAATTGATTCGGATATAATTCTCTATAGAAATTATTATAATCATCATCACTCAATTCTTTGGGAGTTTTTGTCCATGCTGGAGTAGAATTATTGATAATATCATCAACAACTTTTTTTTCTGGTTTTTGATCTTCAGCAGCCCCTTCAGGAAGAGGAAGGTCAATTTCCTTAGTTCCCAATTTAATTGGGATTGGCATAAACTTATTATACTTCATCAATAGCTCTCTAATTCGAGATTCCTCCAAAAATTCTTTTGAATCCTTAGATATGTGGAGAATAATTTCAGTTCCTCTTTCTTTTTTGTCAGATTTGACAAGGTTATATTCCGGAGACCCGTCACATGTCCAGTGAGCTCCTGGGTCTTTTTGATGAGACTTAGTTATTATTTCCACTTTGTCAGCTACCATGAAAGATGAGTAAAACCCAAGACCAAAATGTCCAATTATTCCAGAATCTTGAGCTGTATCCTTATATTTTTCTAAAAACTCTTCTGCTCCTGAAAAGGCTACTTCATTTATGTATTTGTTAACTTCACCTAGAGTCATTCCAACCCCCTGGTCAATCACATGTAAAGTTTTCTTTTTGTGATCTATTTTAATTTCAATCTTTGGGGATCCAATATTCCCTTTTATTTCTCCTAAACTACTCAAATGAGATAACTTTGTTGAAGCATCAGTTGCATTAGAAATAAGTTCTCTCAAGAAAATTTCGTGGTCACTATAAAGAAACTTCTTAATTAACGGGAAAATATTTTCTACCGCTACATTAATTTTACCTTTTGACATAATTTATATAATTTATTTATTGATAACCTATTCAAAAAAAATACCAATTGGTGCTTTAATGACATTTTGACACTATTTAAAAATCAATAATATGTTATATTTAGTATTATTTTAAATAAATTGCTAATTCAAAAATGAAGAATGTACAATTCAAAAATAGTAGGATTAGGTAAATATCTTCCAGATAATATAGTTACAAATAAGGATTTAGAAAATAAAATTGACACCAGTAATGAGTGGATAGTTGAAAGAACAGGTATAAAAGAGAGAAGGCATATCGTCAAAGGTGATGGAAATACAACTGCATCAATGGGAGCAAAGGCTGCAAAAATTGCTCTGGAAAATGCAAATATGTCAGCTGATGAAATTGACCTTATTCTATTTGCAACCTTAAGCCCTGACTATTATATGCCAGGCTCCGGTGTTTTTGTCCAAAATATTTTGAACATCCCTAAATGTCCTGCAATGGATATAAGAAACGCCTGTTCAGGATTTGTTTATGGCGTGGCCACAGCGGACCAATTTATAAAGACAGGCATGTATAAAAATATACTTGTAATAGGTTCTGAAACTCAATCAGGAGCCATTGATATGACTACAAGAGGAAGAGATATTGCCGTTATTTTTGGAGATGGGGCTGGCGCAGCAGTTGTTTCAAGAAATGAATCCAAAGAATCAGGTATACTATCTTCTCACCTTCACTCTCAAGGAGAGCATGTTGATAGTTTAGTCATGAAAGCACCAAATACAAATAAATGGGTAACTGAAATTGTTAATGAAAATAACCCAGAAGATTCATCATATTATCCCTATATGAACGGTAAAATGGTTTTTAAAAATGCAGTTTTGCGTTTTGAAGAAGTTATCAATGAAGGTTTAATTTATAATAATTTACAAACTGAAGATATAGATTTGCTAATTCCACACCAAGCTAACCTTAGAATTTCTCAATTTATTCAGAGAAAATTAAATCTAAGGGATGATCAAGTTTATAATAACATTATGAGATATGGAAATACAACTGCGGCTTCAATTCCAATTGCTTTGACCGAAGCATGGGAAGAAGGCAGATTGAGTGAGGGAAATATTTTGGTTCTGGCTGCTTTTGGAGCTGGTTTTTCATGGGGAAGTACAATTATTAAATGGTAAGTGGAAATCCTACTCTAGTTCTTGGTGCTTCATCTAACGAGTTAAGATATTCAAATAAGGCAATAAGAATGCTTGTTGATTGTGAACTTGATGTTTATGCGGTTGGGAGAAAAAAGGGGGAAGTTTATGGGGTTACAATACAAAATTTTTTTCCAAAAAATATTTTGGTTGACACTTTAAGTATTTATTTAAACATTTCTCATCAACATCAATATATTGAATCAATTATTGGTTTATCTCCAAATAGAGTTATTTTTAATCCAGGAACAGAAAACCCTAAATTATTTAATCTTCTGGTTTCCATGGGAATTAAGTGTGAAAACTCATGTACTTTGGTCTTGCTTTCCACTAATCAATATTAATCCAATAAAAGTAATCAATCCATTTATAGGAAGTAATTCATATCCGATTTCATAACCCCATAAGTTTTCACTTTTCACAAAATCCAAATAAAATAATAATTTTGGAATGCTCACCATAAATACCGATGCTAAACTAATCCATAAAACTTTTCCATCATCTATTTTATATTTAGTAAATATTCCTAAAGAAAAAATACCTAATAATGGACCATAGGTATACGAAGCAATTGATAACAGGCTATCTATTACATTTCTATCTAATATATGTTTAAAAATAATAACAACTAAAATTAACATAACACTCATCAATACGTGAACTGTCAATCTAATTGATTTTTGTTTTTTTTCTTTATATTTTTTTATGTCTAAAAAATCGATACAAAATGAGGTTGTTAATGATGTTAGAGCACTATCTGCGCTGCTGTAGGCCGCAGCTACAAGACCTAGGATAAATGTAACCCCAATTACAGGGCCTAGATTGTGATTAAGCGCTATTTCAGGAAATATTAGATCAGAACTTTTTTTACCCTCAAATAAGGGTATACTTATACCCATCTTATAAGAATATGTGTATAATAAAATACCTAGTAATAAAAATAAAAAGGTTACAAAAACTAAAACAAAACTAAAAGCAATCATGTTTTTCTGAGCAGAAATTAAATCTTTACATGTCAGGTTTTTTTGCATCATATCCTGATCTAGTCCAGTCATGCAGATTGTAATAAATGCTCCACCAATTATCGATTTTATAAAATAATTACGCTCATTAAAATCTTTAGTAACGAATAAGTGACTCATATTTTTAAATGAATCACTTTCTATGAATGTTATAAAACTTAAGTCTAATTCATTCAATATATAATTGATTGATAGAATCACAGATAATATCATTAATGTTGTCTGAATAGTGTCTGTCCATATAATTGTATTTATACCTCCTTTGTATGTATATATCCAGATTAATACAACGGAAAGGATTACAGTCACTTCAAAAGGAATACCCCAATTTTTAAAAACATATTGGTATAAAACCATGGCAACTAAAAACATTCTAAAAGAAGCTCCAAGTATTCTAGATATGAAAAAGAAAAAAGCTCCAGTTTTTTGAGTTTTTGGACCAAATCGAATATTAAGATACTCATAAATGGATGTTACATTATTTTTATAATAAACAGGAAGAAGAACAAATGCTACAATAAAATAGCCTAGTAAATATCCTATTACCACTTGAAAATAAGTAAGTTGAGAGTCTTCCACCCAGCCAGGAACTGAAATAAAAGTTACCCCTGACAAGCTTGCACCGACCATTCCAAAAGCAACAAGATACCATGGTGCTTTTTTATTTGCATTAAAAAATGTTGAGTTTGATCCTGTATTACTTGTGAATTTTGATATTGTAATTAACAATAAAAAATATCCAATTATAAGCATCAATATAATTTCAGGTGACTGCATAAATAGGTAAAAGGCAAATATAGAAAATCCTTTTTCCATATTATATTTTTGTATTTTTATACAATGGAATTTTCTTCAAAACTATTATCAGATGTTGTAGATGAAATATCTAGATTACCCGGAATTGGCAAAAGATCTGCACTTAGACTTGCTTTATATTTACTTAAACAACCCAAAGAAGACACCGTTTTATTAGCCAAAACACTTGAAAAGTTTAGAAATGAAATTGGTTATTGTTCCAAGTGTCATAATTTATCTGAAAATAATATTTGTGAAATTTGTTCAAATGAAAAACGTAACAAAAAAATACTTTGTATTGTTGAGGATATTAGGGATGTCATGGCCATAGAAAACACTAATCAGTATAATGGTTTGTATCATGTTTTAGGTGGTATTATATCCCCTATGGAAGGGGTTGGACCAGGGGATCTTAATATTGATTCTTTAGTTGAAAAAGTTAAATCTAAAGAAATTAATGAATTAATTCTGGCACTGAGTAGTACATTGGAAGCGGACACTACTAATTTTTATATTTTTAAAACTCTTTCAGAATTTGAGATTAAAATTACTGCTATTGCTAGAGGAATTTCTGTAGGAGATGAGTTAGAATATGCAGATGAGGTTACCTTAGGGAGAAGTATTTCAAGAAGAATACCTTATGAAAGTTCGATTACCGAATAATAGTCCTTTATTCATAATTTTGGTACTTTTGTTTTAATAATTTAATATGGGTAAGTACTTTTTAAAACTCCCAAAAATGGGAGAGAGTGTCGCAGAGGCTACATTAATTACATGGCTTAAAGAGGTAGGGGATACTATTGATGCTGATGAGTCTGTTGTTGAAATAGCTACCGATAAAGTTGATTCCGATGTTCCATCGGAATTTACCGGTAAACTATTAGAAAAGCGTTTTAATGTAGATGATGTTATTAAAGTAGGAGAGGTAATAGCTGTAATTGATAGTAAAGATGTTGAGAGTGAAAAAAACGAGATTAATGAAAAGAAAAATATTGTACATGAAAATAGCCAAATTATAAATGAGAACTCTAGAAATTTAATATCGGAAGACTCCATTGAACCATTAATAGATCATGAAACATCTGGGCTTATCGATAAAGCTGAATCTATAATTAATGATAGTTTTCATAAAACAGAAAAAAGATTTTACTCACCCTTAGTAAAAAGTATTGCGAAAAAAGAAAACCTATCCAATGATGATCTTGATAATATTAATGGAACAGGAAAAGACAATAGAGTTACTAAAAAAGATATTCTTAATTTTTTAAACTTAAAAAAATCAAATTCATTTGAATTAAAAAATCCAGTGACAGAAGATTCTAAATCTAAAGATCAGTTAATTGAAATGTCACGAATGGGGAAGTTGATAGCCAATCATATGGTTGAAAGCAAAAAAACATCTGCACATGTTCAATCTTTTGTTGAAGTTGATGTGACAAATTTATGGGAATGGAGAGAAAATATAAAAGAATCATTTTTCAAACAAACTCAAGAAAAACTTACGTTTACTCCTTTATTTATTTTGGCAGTAATCAAAGCTTTAAGGGACTTCCCTATATTAAATAGTTCTTTGCAAGGTGATTCAATACTTCAAAAAAGAGATATAAATATTGGAATGGCTACGTCATTGTCTGATGGTAATTTAATCGTTCCTGTTATAAAAAATGCAGATCATTTAAATTTAATTGGCTTAACAAAAGCAGTTAATAACCTCTCGTCACGAGCTAGAAATAATCAACTTTTACCTGGGGATATTAAAGGGGGAACATATACTGTAACAAATGTGGGTAATTTTGGCTCTATTATGGGGACTCCAATTATTAACCAGCCTCAAGTTGGTATTTTAGCGATTGGAGTAATAAGAAAAATGCCATCAGTAATTGAGACTTCGGAAGGAGATTATATTGGCATAAGAAAGAAATTAATTTTATCTCATAGTTATGACCATAGAATTATCAACGGAGCTATTGGAGGGCAGTTTGCTAAAAATATTGCAAATTATCTTGAACAATGGGATATAAATTTTTCTATATAAATGAAATTACAATTAGAAAGACCACTCTGCTTTTTTGATCTTGAAACAACTGGAATAAACATTACTTCAGATCGTATTGTTGAGATAGCTGTTTTGAAATTGTATCCTGACGAAAAAATAGAAAAGCAAGTTTGGTTAGTAAACCCTGAGATGTTGATTCCGGCTGAAGTTTCAGAAATTCACGGGATTACCAATGATATGGTTGCTAATTCTCCAACTTTCAAAGAAATATCTAAAACAATTTATAATTTCATAAAAAACTGTGATTTAGCTGGTTATAATTCTGATAGATTTGATATTCCACTTTTAATGGAAGAATTCCTAAGATCAGATTTAGATTTTTCAACTAAAAATTTAAAAACAATAGATGTGCAAACAATTTTTCATAAAATGGAACAAAGGAACCTTACGGCAGCTCTGAAGTTCTATTGTAATGAAAAACTTGAAAATGCCCACTCGGCAATGGTAGACACTCAAGCAACGCATGATGTTTTAATGTCACAACTCGAAAGATATAGTGAATTACAACCATCAACATCTTTTTTAAGTGAATTTACAACCCGAAGAAAGACAGCAGATTTTGCAGGATATATAGTCTTTAATAAAGATGGTCAAGAGTGTTTTTCTTTTGGAAAACATAAAGGAAAAACAGTTAAAGATGTATTAGAAAATGAACCCGGTTACTTTGGTTGGTTGTTAAAGGCAGACTTCCCTCTTTACACTAAAAAAATATTAACTAAAATCAGAATAAGTAATAGTAATCTTCAAAAATAAGTAATTTTGAAAATAATTTGTGTTGGAAGAAATTTTAGCGATCACATAAAAGAAATGGATAATGTACGGCCAGAAAACCCAGTAATTTTCATGAAGCCAGATACTGCATTAATTCAAAAAAATCAACCTTTTTTTATTCCTGCTTTTTCAAATGATATTCATCATGAAATTGAGCTTATAATTAAAATTAACAAAGTTGGTAAATATATTGAAAAGAAATTTGCAAATAAATATTATCAAGATTTTACAGTTGGTATCGATTTTACCGCAAGAGATATTCAAATCGATTTAAAGTCAAAGGGATTGCCATGGGAAAAATCTAAATCCTTTGATGGTTCTGCATTAACAGGTAAATGGTTAAATAAAAATGAATATGATTTAAATAACTTAAGTTTTCATTTGAATATTAATAATAAATTGGTTCAAAATGGGAATACAACATTTATGTTATGGAAGATTGACGAACTTATCTCCTATATTTCAAAATTTTTTACACTCAAAATTGGCGATTTAATATATACAGGAACCCCTTCTGGAGTGGGAAGATTAAATCAAGAAGATGTTTTAGAAGGTTATGTTGAGAATGCTAAATGTTTTCAAATTAAGGTAAAATAAAAATAAATGAAAGCGGAACTTATATCTATTGGTGATGAGATTTTAATTGGGCAGATTGTAAATACAAACTCCGTTTATTTATCAAAGTCACTAAACTCAATAGGAATAGCTGTGTCACAAATCACGTCAATTTCAGATAATTCAGAAGATATTATAAATACAATTGAAAGATCCAAGAAAAAATCGGATATAATTATTATTACAGGTGGACTAGGGCCTACAAGTGATGATATCACAAAACATACATTGACGTCATATTTTGAAGATAAACTTATTTGGTATCCTCAAATAAAAAATCATATTGAGGGTTTATTTAAAAAATATGTTACAACTCCAATAAGTGAAATGAATAAGGAACAGGCACTTTTACCATCAAAAGCTAAAATTTTCATAAATGAGTTCGGAACTGCATCTGGTATGTGGTTCTCATCAAAAGATATTGAAGTTATTGCATTACCCGGTGTTCCTTATGAAATGAAATCTCTAATGCAGAAATCAATTATACCTCTCCTAAAAAAGTCATTCAATAGACCTTTTATTTATCACAAAACTTTATTGACCTATGGTCTAGGAGAGAGTGCTATTGCGCTTAGAATATCAGAATTTGAAAGCAAACTTCCCAATTCAATAAATTTAGCTTATTTGCCAAGTTTAGGTAGAGTTAGGTTAAGACTTTCATCATCTGGAATGAGTGAGATAAGGGTCAGAAAAGAAGTTGATAAAAATGTTTCAATTCTAAAGTTATTGATTAGTGATATTTATGTTGGAGATGAGGATGATGGACCGATAGAAGTTTCGATAGGAAATACTCTTTTTTCTCAAAATAGATATTTGTCAATTGCTGAAAGTTGTACCGGAGGTAAAATATCGTCAGTTATAACAACACAGGCAGGGGCTTCAAAATTTTTTAAGGGGGGAGTTGTAGCATATTCAAATGAGCTAAAGACATCTATTCTAAATGTTCCAGCAAAATTGATCGAAGAAAAAGGAATTGTCAGCTCAAATGTTGCTAAAGCAATGGCTTTAGGTGTTAAAAAACGATTTAATTCAGATTATGGAATAGCCACAACTGGAAATGCTGGACCAACTTCAGGGGATAATATTTCAGAAATAGGTGAGGTACATATTGCAATATCCGGCCCCAATGGAGTTTTTAGTGAATGTTTTCAAATGGGAAACCATCGTGAAAGAGTTATTGATAAAACAACAAACAAAGCTCTTGAGATGCTCTACCAATTAATTAAAAGTGATTAATTATAAATTTTAAATAAGTTTTGTTACTACATAAAAATATGTAAATTTGCAACCTGTTAAAAAACTTTAAAATTAAGATATTATGGCTAGAGTCTGTGACATTACCGGTAAAAGAGTCATGTTTGGAAATAATCGTTCTAAAGCCATGAACAAAACTCGAAGACGCTTTGATATTAATTTGATTAAAAAACGTTTTTTCATACCTGAAGAAGATAAATGGATTACTTTAAAAGTTAAAGCATCTGTTTTAAAAACAATTAACAAGAAAGGTATTTCAAGTGTAATCAAAGAAGCTAAAGGAAAAGGTCTTTTAAAATAAAAGAAATAAAATGGCAAAAAGAGGGAATAGAGTACAAGTTATATTGGAGTGTACTGAGCATAAAACATCAGGAAAATCTGGAACATCTCGTTATATAACTACTAAAAACAAGAAAAACTCACCTGATCGTCTTGAAATAAAAAAATTCAACCCAATTTTAAAAAAAATGACGGTTCATAAAGAAATTAAGTAGTCATGGCAAAAAAATCAATAGCAACACTTCAAACGGGATCAAAACGACTGACCAAAGCTATTAATATGGTCAAAAAAGAAAAATCAGGTACATACAGTTTTGTTGAAGCCATCTTAGATCCAAAACATGTTAAAGATTGGATGCTAAATAAACCAATAAAACAAGAAGTAATTCCTGAAAAATCAAAAGAGGTAAATACAACTTCTGAAGAAAAAATTATTGAACCTATTGTAGATGAAAAAAAGTGACGGTTTAGATCCTCCATCAAGTGAAAGTCAAAATCAAAAGAAACCAAATGATGATTTATAAGTCTCTCTAATTTAAACTTATATAAAAAAGCTACTTTTAAAGTAGCTTTTTTTATTTTTATAAAATGAGAATATTCAATAAAATCACATCTATAATTAAAGGTGAAGATAAGTCGAACGAAGATCTAAAAACCAAAGCTATAGATTCAGACAACAAAGTTATATCTGAAGAATCTAAACTTAAAATAAATATTGATTCTAAAACAAAATTAGAAACAGATGAAAAGAATTTAAAAGCTCATGACTTAAAAAGAAATATTCTTGATAAAGGTTTAGAGAAAACAAAAAACTCTTTTTTTTCTAAACTAGGGAGAGTTCTTGTAGGAAAAAGTAAAGTAGACGATGAAGTATTGGATGATTTGGAAGAGGTTTTAATATCATCAGATGTTGGGGTAGAAACTACAATTAAAATAATTGATAATATTGAAAAGAGAGTTTCCAGAGATAAGTTTTTGGGATCACATGAATTAAATAAAATATTAAAAGAAGAAATTACAGGGATTCTTTTAGAACATCATAGTCAAATAGATTCGAATAATGACCCTATTGTTTCAGGTATGCCCTACGTAATAATGGTCGTTGGTGTCAACGGTGTTGGTAAAACTACTACTATTGGAAAGCTAGCTAATAAATATAAAAAACTTGGGAAAAAAGTAATGCTTGGTGCTTCGGATACTTTTCGAGCAGGCGCTATAGACCAACTCAATATTTGGGCAGAGAGAGCTGATGTTAAATTAGTAAAACAGTCGATGGGAAGTGATCCAGCATCAGTTGCTTTTGACACATTAAAATCTGCAAAAGTACAAAACATAGATATAGTCATTATAGACACTGCTGGACGACTACATAATAAGGTAAATCTAATGAATGAACTTTCGAAAATTAAACGAGTTATGGACAAAGTCATTCCTGACTCCCCTCATGAGGTTCTTCTTGTATTAGATGGATCAACTGGCCAAAATGCATTTGAGCAAGCCAAACAATTTTCATCCGCCACTGATGTTTCATCATTAGCGATAACTAAATTAGATGGAACTGCAAAAGGCGGAGTTGTTCTTGGTATTTCTCACCAATTTAAAATACCAGTCAAATATATAGGGGTAGGTGAAAAAATTGATGATCTTCAGATTTTTAATCCAAAATCTTTTGTGGATTCTTTTTTTAATAATTAGTTCATTCAATTTTTTTATAACTTCTGTTCCCTGTGAAAAAAATTGCATTTGCCATAAATAATTTTCCATTTTCCCAGAAAGCACGAAATAAGGGGTTGTCTACCATATATATTATATTTCCTTGACCTAGATTCTGATTTCCAAAAAGTAAACTATTACTTTGATTTGATGATACATTAGATCCTGTAAAACCGGAGTGAGGCTTTATATCATCTTTAAGATATGCTATATTTTGATTTTTTAAAAGTTTGTAAGCCTTACCAGATAGCTTAAGAGTATAATAATAATCTTCATACCCATAAGCCATAGGATGAGACGGGTCAACCTCTGCTTTATAAATACTTCCAGTTATTAGATTACTAATATATCTTCTTCTTCTTGAACTATTTAAAGTTAAATCTATTGATTTATCTTTTGAAGATTCTTTTGCAGATATTTCAAATAATTCAATTTTTGATAAAGCGTCTAGGGCTCTACCCATAGCAATTAAAGTCCCACCATTTCTAATCCATTTGAGTAAATTAGTTTCTGTTTTATCAAAATCATAAAATCCTGATGGTAAAATTAAAATGTCCGTCTGTAGAAGAACTTCGTTATTTAACCTTGATTCGCTTATATAATTGGCTTGATAACCTAATTGTTTTTCAAAAAAATGAATTATTTCACCAGCATTATAAGTTGAAGTATTCCCTTCTGTTAAAACACTTATTCTTGGAGGAGAGATTAGAGATAATTTATCAGAGCCTAGATCAGGTCCAGATAAAGAATATCCAGATGATAATTCAGTAATTTTACGGTTATTTATTTCTGCGATTGAAAGAATAGTATTTTTTAGATCGGAGCTTGAAAAATCAGAGTTATCCCCTCGGAGAATAAATAGTGACCCTCTTTTCCAATTAATATTTTGATTTTTTAACGGACTATTATTAAATCTAACTTTAATTTTTGATTTTAATAAATCTGCTAAAAACTTAGCATCCTCTAAACTATTCCAGTGAGAAGCCCATCCATAAGCTTTTTCATTAATTTCATTTTCAACATAAGTTTCAACTTTATAGTCTACCAATTTAATTGTTTCTTTTGTGGCAATAGCGTCAAGTCCGTATGCATAGGGAAGAGCCCAAGCGGTAATGTCATAAGTAAGTGAGTCAGACAAAAAGGTGTTTGGTTCCAGTAAAACATGGGCTATTTTTCCCTTCACCTGACTTGTTGAAATGACCAGATCATTAGATTTAAGTTTTATGGATTTATTTTTTTTTGATTTATAATCATACCCTTTAACAACTTTATTTGAGTTTGGAGAACCATATACTATTTTGTGTCTATCAAGAAGTTCTCTTAATTTATTCAAATTATCAATATTACCATTAATTATAAAGTTTTTGAATTTTGTCGATTTGTCTTTGTAGAATTCTTGATATGCAATATTGAGGTTCTTAATATTCTTTGAGGCAATTTCTACCGTAGATATACTTGTTGTATAGTGGTGGTTAATCCTGTCAATTAATGTAAGTTCAACTCCATCGTCATTTTTAAGTCCAAGTCCAGCTCTTCCGCCCCCTGCTTGTTCGTATGTCATTCCAATAGCTCCAAGAAATGAAGGATACGAATCACCATAACTAGGGTAAAGTAAATCAAACCTTTCTTTGGTATAGTAAAGCCATCCATTTTTATCAAAATATTTAGCATGATTTTTTGCAATTACATCTTGAAACGATCTTTGAAAATCTGTAATATTTTCATGGACTGGTTCTGCCGCAGGGGCAAAATAATAAGGAGAATTTACACCTTGTTCATGAAAGTCAACATGAATGTGAGGTAACCATTGGTTGTATTTTGTAAGTCTTTGTTGAGTTTCAATCTGTGTTGCCCATGCCCAATCTCTATTAAGGTCAAACGCATAGTGGTTTGTTCTTCCGTTTTGCCACGGTTCTTGATGTTCTCTTGAAAAAGAATTAGAGTTGTATGGAAGTCTTTTCTTTTGGTTATACCAATTAACATACCTGTCTCTTCCGTCAGGATTTATACAAGGATCAATAATAACAATTGTGTCTTTTAGCCAATCTTTATATTCAGTAATTAAATTATAAATTGTTTTCATGGAAGCTTCAGTACTTGAAGATTCATTACCATGAACGTTATAACTTAACCAAACTATTGATTTATCAGTATTTAACTCTCCATTTACAGATCCTGAGTTTTTAAGGTGGTTGTTTCTTATTTTATCTATGTTTTTAAGATTTTCAGGATTAGATACTATTGCTAATTTAAGTATACGTCCTTCATTAGTTTTTCCATATGATTCAATTCTTACCCAATCTGAGTTTTTATCAAGATATTTAAAATAATCTACAACTTGATGGTGCCTTGAAAAAACAGTTCCAAGCTCATACCCCAGGAAGGAATCTGGTGAAACTACAGTTTGAGAATTAGTGTTAAGACTAAAAATTAAAAGCGATGCAAGTATGTGTTTTTGAATCATAATATATTTTTGAAAGTAAAATTAATTTTTTTTAGACATTATGGATCAATAGTGTAATAAAAAATGAAATATCTTTGCTAAAATTACTTATGATGAAAGTCTCCAAAATTCCGTATAATTTAGTTAATATTTATCCAGAATTAATCAAGGACTACCAAGATGAAAATGAAGGTTTAATTTCATCAACAACATTTTTCCCAAATATCGATTCACTTGAAAAATTTTCAAAATTAAAATCAAATGAATTTACAAATGAAAACAGACAAAAACTAGTTCAAGTCTTCAACGAGCAATATTCTAAAATAGATATTTCAAAGAATGTTTCTCAAAATTTAAATTTACTATCTAATAAAAACACTTTCACAATAACAACAGGACATCAATTGAGTTTAATGACTGGTCCTTTGTACTTTATTTATAAAATTGTAAGTATCATAAAGCTTTCTAAAATCATGAATAAAAAGAAACCTGGAAATAATTATATTCCAGTTTTTTGGATGGCTTCTGAGGACCACGACTTTGAAGAAGTTAGTAGTTTTTATTTTAAAGGTAAGAAGATCTCTTGGAAAGAGTCTACTGGAGGGCCAGTGGGAGAGTTTAGCTTGAAAAACCTTGATTGTTTGAGCCTATTCATAAAAGAAAAGCTTGGGAACTCGAAGTCATCGTCAACTATTGAATCAATGATAAAAAAGTGCTATTTTAAATCTAAAAACTTATCTGAGGCTACTTTTAGAATAGTAAATAGTCTTTTTTCTGAATACGGTTTATTGGTTTTAGATCCTAATTCAAAAAAATTAAAGGAAACAATGATTCCTTTCTTCAAAGATGAATTATTTAATCAGAAATGTGTTAAATACGTTAATAATCAAATTGGAATATTAAAAAATGATTATGACAAAAACTATAACCCTCAAGTAAATCCCAGAGAAATAAATCTTTTTTATATAAATAAAGGTCAAAGAACAAGAATTTTAAAAACTAAAACAGGGTTTGAATTAAGTAACTTAAATAAAAAATTCACTAGAGATTCAATCGAAAAAGAATTAATTGAATTTCCAGAAAGATTTTCACCAAATGTTTTATTACGTCCTCTGTATCAAGAAGTAATTCTTCCAAATATTGCATATATCGGAGGAGGAGGAGAGATTTCTTATTGGCTGCAATTAAAAGCTTTTTTTATTAATCAAAAAGTCACCTTGCCTATATTAATTATTAGAGATTCAGCTATTTTAATTACTTCCAAAACTTCAAAAAAAATTAATAAGCTCAATCTTTCATATTCTGATCTATTGAATGGTCGAGATTATACAATTAACAATAAAATAAAGGAACTTTCAAGTATTGATTTAGATTTACAATTTTTGAAGACAAAACTCGAATCACAATTTAGATATTTGGAAAAAATGGTTTCTAAAACAGATTCTTCATTTGAAGGTGCAGTTAAAGCTCAAAAATCAAAACAATTTAAGGGTATTAATAATCTTGAAAAAAGATTATTAAAAGCTCAAAAAAGAAAACTTAATGATCAGGTTCAAAATATAGAATTAATTCATAAATCTTTATTTCCAAATAATAAACTTCAAGAAAGAACTGAAAATTTCTTTGAGTACTATTTATATTTCGGTCACAATTTTATTCCAGATTTGATTGATAATTTCAATCCATTAAGCAAAGAATTTATTGTTTTAGAATCTAAATAAAATTATAAAATTGTTTTATTTAAAATTTCTTGCCTAATAAATAATTGTATTTTTGATTATGCAAGATAAAGTACTTATACTTGATTTCGGATCACAATACACCCAGTTAATAGCCAGAAGAGTTAGGGAGTTATTTATTTATTGCGAGATAATACCATTCGACAATCCTCCAAAGGATTATTCCTTATTCAGTGCGATAATTTTATCTGGATCTCCGCATTCAGTGAGAAATGACGATCCGCCTCATATTGATCTTTCTTTAGTAAAAGGAAAAATACCTTTATTGGGTATATGTTACGGAGCTCAATATTTAGCATATTTTTTTGGAGGAAAGGTTAATATGTCTAGATCGAGAGAATATGGTAGAGCCAATTTAAAAAATATAGATTCAAAATCTTTACTTTTTAGAGATATTCCTGATAATAGTCAAGTTTGGATGAGTCATGGAGATACGATCAATAAACTGCCAAGTTCATCAAAACGAATTTCAAGCACCACTGATGTTATTAATGCTGCTTTTGAAATTAATGGGGAAGCAACTTATGGAATTCAATTTCATCCTGAAGTTTACCACTCTTCTCATGGTCTAAAATTACTGGAAAACTTTTTGGTAAAAATATCAAAAATTAAACAAGATTGGACACCCGATTCTTTTGTTGATATGACAATTGAAAAGCTAAAAAACAAAATTGGAAACGATAAAGTTATTTTAGGTCTCTCAGGTGGTGTAGACTCAACTGTTGCAGCGGTTTTATTGAATAAATCTATAGGTAATCAATTATTTTGTGTTTTTGTTAATAATGGTCTCTTGAGAAAGAATGAGTTTGATTCAGTTTTAAAACAATATAAGGGCATGGGTTTAAATGTTAAAGGAGTTGATTCTTCGAAATTGTTTTTAAATAATCTAAAAGGTGAACCAGACCCCGAATTGAAAAGGAAAATTATTGGTAATACTTTTATAGATGTTTTTGATGAGGAAGCAAATCAAATTAAAGGGACTGCGTGGCTAGCACAAGGAACTATATATCCTGATGTAATTGAATCTATTTCGGTTAATGGACCTTCGGTAACAATTAAATCTCATCATAACGTTGGTGGATTACCTGACTTTATGAAGTTGAGTGTCGTTGAACCTCTAAGAATGCTTTTTAAAGATGAAGTTCGTAGAGTTGGAAAAAGTTTAGGAATTGATTCAAAAATTCTTGGAAGACACCCTTTTCCAGGCCCCGGTTTAGCCATAAGAATTTTAGGCGCAATTACCCCTGAAAAAGTGGGAATATTACAAGAAGTGGATTCTATTTTCATTGAAGGCTTAAAAAAGTGGGAGCTGTATGATTCTATATGGCAAGCTGGCGCTATTCTTCTTCCGGTTAAAACAGTAGGGGTTATGGGTGACGAGAGAACCTATGAAAAGTGTGTGGCGTTGAGAGCTGTTCAGTCAACTGATGGTATGACAGCAGACTGGGTTGATTTACCTCATAATTTTCTGCAAAAGATATCAAATGAAATTATAAATAAGGTGCCAGGAGTAAATAGAGTAGTTTACGATATTAGCTCCAAGCCTCCTGCAACAATTGAATGGGAATAGCTATTATTTTTTATGAATTATAAAGTTCAAATTAAGTTAATATTTTTAATTCTATCTATTTCAACTGGATACAGTCAGGTTGATTCTATACCTCAAAAATTTATAATTCACAAAGTTCAAAAGGGAGATAACGTATATAATCTTTCGAAAAAATATAACATAAGTAAAGAACAAATTGAAAGTTATAATCCAAGAATTGCTAAAAGAGGTTTGAGACGAAGAATGCAAATAAGAATACCTGTTTATACTAGGTTTTTAATTGAAAAAAAAATATCTGAAAAAAAAATATCTGAAAAATTTAATACATATTTTGTTAAACCTAAAGATACTAAATGGAGAATTGCTTATACTTATGGAGTCACCGTTGATGAGTTAGATAAAATAAACCCAAATATAAAAGAAGGACTTAAGTTTGGACAAACTATAGTTTTACCGATTAAATTTGATCAAGAAGTAAAAATCATAGAACCAGATTTTTATTATTACAAAATTAAACCCAAAGAAGGATATTATAGGATTGAAGTTAAAACTGGAAATAATAAATTCACTATAGATTCTCTTAATCCAAATGTTATTGATGAAGGGTTAAAATCAGGTATGATTTTAAAACTACCAAAAACTTCTTCAATGAATTTAAAAGTAGACAAAAACCAGCTTCTTTCAGAAAAAACAATGCTTCAAGATTCAGTTTTTTTAAAGAAAAAAATAAATTTAGTTTACTTCCTTCCATTCAAAACATCTATAATTGAATTTAATTCCTTAAATAAAACATACAGGTATTTAAAAAGAAGAACGATATCATCAATTGCCTTGGATTTTTATGCTGGTTCAGTTTTAGCCATGGAAAAAGCAAATGACATTGGAATAGAAATCAATGCAAAAATATTTGATTCTCAAAATAAAAAAAGTGAAATACAAAAGCATATTAACGATCTTAATCCTCAAGAAATTGATGCGATAATTGGACCGATGTTATCTGAAAATTTTGATTTCTTATCTTCAAAAAACATGTTTAAAAGTGTTCCTAAAATTGCACCATTGTCATCAAAATCAGTAATTATGCGAAATGGAGTTTTTCAAAGTGTCACATCTAAATCATTTATTCGTGATGAAATGAAGAGGTATCTCAACAATACGATTAATAAAGATGATAATGTTTTAATTATCACAGACTCTATAAACAGAAATATTGAGAGAGAACTAAATTCTCTTTTTCCAAACTCTATTAATTTAAGACCTGAATTAGGAGACTTTTTATTACCAGAACTAGTTGATTCTTTAATTGTAGATACCCTTCCAAATAAAATTATTTTAGAAACTGAAAAATTTACTTTAATTTCAAGTGCATCATCACAAATACGTTCTCAGCTTAGTGATGAAAAAAAAATAAAGCTTTTTACAACATTTCATGGTTCATCATATGAAAATTCTAATCTTTCAAATAAATTATTTGGAGATCTTATGTTTACATTCATGTCCGATTATTATCCAAAAAATGTTGATGACACAATATTGATCGAGAAATTTATAAATCGTTTTGGAATTCCACCAAATAAAACTTCGATTAGAGCTTTTGATTTAGTGTTTGATTTAATTTTAAGAATTGCAACTTATAATGATTTATATTCTAGTTCTAAAATCGGTGAAACGGAATACAATAATAATAAGTTCAATTATGTTCCAGTTAACAAAGGAGCTTATATTAATCAAGGGTACTATTTACTTCAGCATAAATTATATGATGTTTCAGAAATAAATAAATAGTATTTTGAGTATAACACCATTCATATTTTGTAAATTTGAGCCCGGTATATAAAGATATATATAGTATGTCAAAAACAAAATACATTTTCGTTACCGGGGGCGTTACCTCATCTTTAGGTAAAGGTATCGTTGCTGCCTCTTTAGCAAAGCTTCTTCAGTCTCAAAAGTTTAGAGTAACTATCCAAAAGTTTGATCCATACATAAACGTGGATCCAGGCACATTAAACCCATATGAACATGGTGAATGTTATGTTACAGATGATGGTGCTGAAACTGACCTTGATTTGGGTCATTACGAGCGTTTCTTAAATGTAAAAACCTCTCAAGCTAATAACGTTACAACTGGAAGAGTATACCAGAGTGTCATAGAAAAAGAACGTAGAGGAGAGTTTTTAGGGAAAACAGTCCAAGTAGTTCCTCACATTACTAATGAAATCAAAGAAAGAATACTATTATTAGGTCAAACGGGAGATTATGATATAATTATAACAGAAATTGGTGGTACAGTAGGTGATATTGAATCTCTCCCATATATAGAGGCTGTTAGGCAACTAATTTATGAGCATGGCGAAAATAATGCAATGACGATTCATTTGACATTGATACCGTTTTTATCTGCAGCGGGGGAACTCAAAACCAAACCAACTCAACATTCAGTCAAAACATTAATGGAGAGTGGAATTAAAGCAGATGTTTTAGTTTGCAGAACTGAACATGAGTTATCAAACGATTTAAGAAAAAAATTAGCATTATTTTGCAATGTTAAATACGAAGCGGTTATTCAATCCATTGATGTTGAAACTATTTATGATGTTCCACTAAAGATGCAAGATGAAGGTCTTGATCGGGTGGTAATAGAGCGTTTGAATTTAAAACCAAAACAGTCTCCAGATCTAAAAAAATGGAAGGAGTTTTTGATCAAATACAAAAACCCTAAGGATAAAGTTAAAATTGGATTAGTAGGAAAGTATGTTGAATTACAAGACTCGTATAAATCAATATTAGAAGCATTTATTCATGCAGGAGCTGCCAACGAAGTTGAGGTTGAGGTTATTACAATTCATTCGGAATTTATATCAGAGAATAATAATATTTTGAAGCTAAATGATTTGGATGGAGTACTTGTTGCTCCAGGTTTTGGAGAAAGAGGTATTGAAGGAAAAATTAAAGCAGTTGAATTTGTTAGAATCAACAAAATTCCTTTTTTTGGCATTTGCCTTGGGATGCAAATGGCTGTAATAGAATATTCAAGAAATGTTTTAGATCTAAAAGAAGCTAACTCAACTGAAATGACTGAGAGTACTATAAATCCAGTCATAGATTTGATGGAAGATCAAAAAAATATTAAAAATAAAGGAGGGACTATGAGATTAGGTTCTTGGGAATGTTCTTTATCGAAAGGCAGTTTATCAAATAGGATTTATGATAAAACTTTAATAAAGGAACGTCATCGCCATCGTTACGAATTTAATAACAAGTATAATGATATAATGTTTTCACTGAACTTAAGAGCTACTGGTTTTAACCCTCAAACTGGTTTAATAGAAATAATTGAAAATATTAATCATCCATGGTTTATTGGAGTTCAGTTTCATCCAGAATATAAAAGCACAGTTTCTGAGCCTCACCCATTGTTTGTTTCTTTTATTGAAGCTGCACTAAAATATTCTAAATCAAAAAACTAAATGGAAGAAGAAAAATTTGATCCATACAAATTTATTGGAATTATATTAATAGCGTTGATACTAACATGGATGTTGTTCCGTAATGAAAACACAGTCATTCAAAACTCCAATATTGCAGAACAAGAATCGTATTCAGATACTGCAACATTAGAATCAAAAACTAAATCGGCTTCAGGTGTAAAAGTCACAAATAATTCGTCACAAAATGACCAATTAAATCAATCGTATGGGGTTTTTTCAAAATGGTTAGAGCCGAAAAGTACTGATGAATTGGTTTTAGAAAATAAAGATTTAAAATTTTTAATTAGTACCAAAGGAGCAAATTTGTCACTTGTAAATTTAAAAGAATTCTCAAATCATTTAGATAAGCCACTAAATCTAATTTCTGAAAATAATCATCTAATAAATACGACTCTTAAAACTCGTCTAGGTCTATTATTTGATACTAAAAATATTTATTTCGATATTGTCAAATGGGAAAAAAATAATAGTAGCCAATCTGTAATACTTAGGGCAGCTATTTCTGAGTTTAAGTTTTTAGAATTTAAATACACCCTTCCAAATAAAGGCTATAAGTTAGGTTTTGAAATCAGATCTGAAGGTCTTGAGGATATCTTTGTTTCAGATGATTTTGTTTTAAATTGGAGTACGGATTTATTTAGAAACTCAAAGAGCATAGATTATGAAAGTCGTTACACTCAATTAACCTATTTATATGAAGAAGATAAAGTTGATAATTTGTCTCTTTCAGGCGAAGATGAAGAAATAGAAAATAATATTAGATGGATTTCCTATAGACAGCATTTCTTTAGTTCAATCCTAATTCCAGATAATTTAATTAATGAGGTATCTTTTAAGTCAAAAGATCTAACTATAGACGAGAATCTTGAAAAAAGATACACAAAAAGACTAACTAGTGCTTTTAAATTACAGAGACAGAATGGGAATATATTATCAAAAATGAGTTTTTATTTTGGTCCAACTGATTATCAAATTTTAAAATCTTACGGTAGTTCACTTGAGTCTTCTGTTCCCTTAGGTTGGGGAATTTTTGGATGGATAAATAGATTTATATTTCTTCCTCTTTTTGCATGGCTAGCTGGTTTTTTCCCTTACGGAATTGCAATTATAGTTTTAACAATCATAGTTAGATTAACAATGTCTCCTGTTGTTTATAAATCTTACGTGTCTCAAATTAAAATGAAGGTTTTGAAGCCTGAAATTGAAGAGATTACTAAGAAATACAAAAATGATGCAGTTAAAAAACAACAAGAAACTATGAGTTTATATGGTAAGGCTGGTGTTAATCCCATGTCCGGTTGTATTCCTGCTTTAATTCAGCTTCCAATCTTCTATGCTTTATTTTCGTTTTTTCCAGTAGCTTTTGAATTACGTCAAAAAAGTTTTTTATGGGCTGATGATTTATCTTCATATGATTCAATTTTTGAACTTCCATTTTCAATTCCATTTTATGGTGATCATATTAGTCTTTTCCCAATATTGGCATCTGCAGCAATTTTTGTGTATACATTAATGACAACAGGTCAGCAGGCAATGCCTCAGCAAGAAGGTATGCCAAACATGAAATTTATTATTTATATGATGCCACTAATGATGTTATTGTTTTTTAATAATTATGCAAGTGGGTTAAGCTTATATTATTTCATTTCAAATACCTTAACCATTCTGTTGATGTTGGTTATTAAAAATTTCATAATTAAAGAAGATAATATTAAGGCTCAAATTGCAGAAAACAAGAAAAAACCAAGAAAAGTTGGTGGTTTTTCACAGAAGCTTCAAAAGGCTATGGAAGCAGCAGAAGCACAAAAGAAAATTAATCAACAAGGAAGAAAGTAGTTTTTAATACTCTTTGTATTTTTCTCAAGCATAATTGTAACTTTGATGTATGAAAAGTAAAAGGGTTGTTGTAGGTCTTTCGGGTGGAGTAGATTCAAGTGTTGCTGCATATTTACTAAAAAAAGAAGGCTACGATGTTATAGGTCTTTTTATGAAGAATTGGCATAACGAGGAGGTTACTATTTCTAACGAATGTCCTTGGCTTGAGGATAGTTATGATGCAATTATGGTGTCTCAAAAACTAGGTATCCCGTTTCAGACTGTAGATCTAAGTAAAGAATATAAAGAGAGAATAGTTGATTATATGTTTGATGAGTATTCAAACGGAAGAACACCTAACCCTGATATTTTGTGTAACAAGGAAATTAAATTTGATTTATTTTTGAATATTGCAATTTCATTAGGTGCTGATTTTATTGCAACTGGTCATTATTGTCAAAAACATATAAAAGAAATTAAAAATAAAACAGTTTTTCAATTAATTGAAGGTGCTGATTCTAATAAAGACCAATCTTACTTTTTATGTCAACTCAATCAATACCAACTTCAAAAATCACTTTTTCCAATAGGGCATTTAAAAAAAGATGAAGTTCGTAAAATTGCAAAAGCTCAAGGTTTAGTAACTGCTGAAAAAAAAGATTCTCAAGGATTATGTTTCGTAGGAAAAGTTAAGCTTCCCGAATTCTTAAAACAAAAATTAAGTCCAGTTCAAGGGGATATTATTCAAATACCTAATGATTCAAATAAATATACGTTTAGAAATTCAAGTAAATCAAATGAAAACATATCAATTCCTTTAAGTTATTGTAAAAATGATGGGAAAAGAGTAGGAACCCATCAGGGTGCTCATTTTTATACTATTGGTCAGCGAAAAGGCTTATTTATAGGTGGAACAAAGAAACCTCTTTTCGTTATTTCTACTGATATAAAATCAAATATAATTTATGTTGGTGAAGGTAGTTCTCACCCTGGTTTATTTAGAAAATCCTTAAGAGTTTCTTTAGATAAAGTTCATTGGATTCGTGAAGATTTAATTTTGAGTGAAGGACAATCTATTTCTGTTAGCGCCAGAATTAGATATAGACAACCTTTGTTTTCAGCAAATATTTTACAAAAAAAGGATTATTTGTATGTCTATTTTGATAAAGAGCAATCAGCTGTTACACCAGGTCAATTTATAGCATGGTATATTAATAACGAACTCGTTGGTTCGGGAGTTATATTGGGATAATAAAAAAAGTCTAATTTTTAAATATCCTTTACTTTAGAGCTTCAAGAAATTTTTCGAATAAAAATGGGTTGTTAACCTTATGAATTGAAATCTAACTCAATTTGATTATTAATAATATCACTAAACTCCTCTTTCTTTCTGATTAGGAATGCTTTATTTTTATACCATAATATTTCAGCTGGCTTTAGACGTGAGTTATAATTGTTTGACATAGTAAAGCAATATGCCCCTGAATTCTTAAATACTAAAAGATCTCCTTCTGAAATTTCGGAAATCTCTCTATTGTTGGCAAAAGTGTCTGTTTCACATATATATCCAACAACTGAATAAAATCTTTTTCTTCCTTTAGAATTAGAAATATTTATTATTTCATGATATGAATTATAAAACATAGGTCTGACGAAATGGTTAAAACCACTGTTTATCTGAGCAAAAACAGTAGAAGTTGTTTGTTTTATTGAGTTTACGGATGTGATAAAATATCCAGCTTCACTTACTAAAAATTTACCTGGTTCAAATGCTAAATCTATTTTTTTACCATATATTTTACAAAATTCATTAAACCTTATGCTTAATTTCTCTCCCAACTCTTCAATATCTGTCTCAATGTCGCCTTCTTTATAGGGAACTTTAAATCCACTACCGAAGTCAATAAATTCAAGATTTTTAAATTTTAATGCATTTTCAAATAGTATTTCTGATGCATATAAAAAGACACCAATATCTAAAATATCACTCCCAGTGTGCATATGAATTCCATTAATACACATTTTTGTATTTTCAATTATCCTCACTAAAAGGGGAATTTGATGGATTGAAATTCCAAATTTTGAATCAATATGTCCAACTGAAATATTCGAATTCCCTCCTGCATTTATATGAGGGTTTATTCTTATACAAACGGGAGTGTCAGGATTTTTTCTTCCGAATTGTTCTAAAATGGATAAGTTGTCAATGTTAATTTGAACCCCCAATTTTGAAACAGACTCAATTTCATCAATAGATACTCCATTTGGGGTGAAAATTATCTTAGATGGATCAAAGCCAGCGATTAAACCAATTTTAACCTCCTCTATTGATACTGTATCTAGACCTGACCCTAAAAATTTCATCAATTTTAATATTGAAATATTAGATAAAGCTTTGACAGCGTAATGAATTCTTAAACCCGAGACATTTGAAAATGCATTTAGAAGTCTATTGTATTGACTTTCAATTTTATTTGCATCATAGATGTATATGGGATTTCCAAATTCTTCAGATATTGATATTAGTTCCTTTTCTTTCAATTATTTTAGTTATCAAATCTATTGATAGATTATAATTATTAGTTAAAAATAAAAAATATATTATATTAATACATAATTGTTAAATTAATATCGATTAAATAACTGTTTTAACATATTGATTTTTATTTTTGTTGATATATCATATAAATTATGAATCTACACGAATATCAAGGTAAAAGTATACTAGAAAATTATGGAGTTGCAATTCAAAACGGTATTGTTGCTGATAATTCTAATGACGCTGTAAAAGGAGCAGAAAAATTAAAAGAACTTACAGGGACTGAATGGTTTGTGGTTAAAGCACAAATACATGCAGGTGGACGAGGTAAAGGAGGAGGGGTGAAATTAGTAAAATCTCTTGAAGAATTAAAACAAGTTTCGGATAGCATATTAGGAATGCAATTAATTACACCTCAAACACCACCTGAAGGAAAAAAAGTAAATAAAATTTTAGTAGCTGAGGACGTTTATTATCCAGGAAATTCTGAGCCAAAAGAATTTTATATTTCTATTTTACTTAATAGATCTTCTGGAAAAAATATGATTATGTATTCGACAGAGGGAGGTATGGATATTGAAGCGGTTGCTGAGAAAACACCACATCTTATTTTTAATGAAGAAATCGATTCAGCTCTTGGACTACTCCCTTTTCAAGCTAGAAAAATTGCTTTTAACTTAAGCTTAAAGGGAGCAGCATTTAAGTCAATGCTTAAATTTATTTCAAATTTATATAAAGCTTATGTTGGATCAGACTCTTCATTATTTGAAATTAATCCAGTTCTTAAGACTTCTGATGATAGAATTATTGCTGTAGATGCCAAAGTTAGTATAGATGATAACTCTTTATTCAGACACCCTGATTTTGCAAATCTCAGAGATTTAGATGAAGAAAATCCAATTGAAGTTGAAGCTGGCGAAGCAGGACTCAATTATGTTGATTTAGATGGAAATGTTGGATGTATGGTTAATGGAGCTGGACTGGCCATGGCTACTATGGATTTAATTAAACAATCTGGTGGATCTCCTGCAAATTTTCTTGATGTAGGCGGAACTGCTGATGCTGAAAGGGTAGAATTTGCTTTTCGATTAATTCTAAAAGATCCAAAAGTTAAAGCAATACTTGTTAATATATTTGGTGGAATTGTGAGGTGTGATAGGGTAGCTCAAGGAATTATTGATGCATATAAAAATATGGGTGATGCCATTAAAGTCCCAATAATAGTTAGGTTACAAGGAACTAACGCAAAACAAGCAAAAACTTTAATTCAAAACTCAAAATTAGATGTGATAGCAGCCACAGCTTTCGAAGAGGCAGCAAAAAAAGTTCAAGAAGTTTTGGAATAATTATAATTTTGATTTTTCGAGTTGTAAAGCTTTAATTTGGTCTCTAAGTGATGCTGCTTCAATGAAATCTAATTCTTTAGCCGCTTTTTCCATATTTTTTCTAGTATTTCGAATTGCTTTTTCGAAATCTTCCAGACTTTTAAATTTGCTAAGTGAATTTATAAGCCTTTGTTGTTCAATTTCTTTGGAATAGGTAGAAACCGAATTTTTAGCCAAAACATTGTTTAAGGATTTATTTAAAGATCTTGGCTTTTGATTGTTCTTAATATTATATTCAGTCTGTTTTTTTCTTCTATATTCAGTATCATTAATCGTTTTATTCATACTGTTAGTAACTTTATCTGCGTACATTATGGCTTTTCCATTTAAATTTCTAGCTGCTCTTCCTACAGTTTGAGTAAGAGATCTAGCGCTTCTTAAAAACCCCTCTTTATCCGCGTCAAGAATTGCTACTAATGATACTTCTGGAAGATCTAAACCCTCTCTAAGTAAATTTACTCCAACTAAAACATCAAACTTTCCTAGCCTCAGGTCTTGCATTATTTCTACTCTTTCTAGTGTGTCAACATCGCTGTGAATATATCTACATCGAATACTAACTTTAGATAGATATGCAGTAAGTTCTTCAGCCATTCTTTTTGTTAAAGTGGTTACAAGAGTTCGTTCGTCATTTTCAATTCTTTTTTGAATTTCATCTATTAAATCATCAATCTGATTTAAACTAGGTCTTACTTCAATCTCTGGATCCAACAAGCCAGTTGGCCTGATAATTTGTTCAATTACAAAACCTTCTGTCTTTTGTAGCTCATAATCTGCAGGTGTTGCACTCACATACATAATCTGATTTTGTAATCCTTCAAACTCTTCAAATTTCAGAGGTCTATTATCCATTGCCGCGGGAAGACGAAATCCATAGTTGACAAGATTCTCTTTTCGTGACCTGTCTCCTCCATACATAGCATGAACCTGTGAAATAGTAACATGACTTTCATCTATTACCATTAAATAATCATTTGGAAAATAATCAAGTAAACAAAATGGTCTGGTTCCAGGATTTCTTCCATCTAAGTATCTTGAGTAATTTTCAATACCTGAACAATACCCTAATTCACGAATCATTTCTAGATCAAATTCAGTTCTTTCTTTAAGTCTTTTTGCTTCTAAATGCTTACCAATCTCTTTGAAATATTCAACTTGCTTAACTAAATCAGTTTGTATTTGATGGATAGCATTTTGAAGAATATCTGGAGATGTTACGAACATATTTGCTGGATATATTGTAACTCTTTCTTGAGAATCAATTATTTTATTATTAATAGGGTCAAAGGATTCAATTTCATCAATTTCATCTCCAAAAAAATGAATTTTATAAGCCGTATCTGAATACCCTGGGTAAATATCAATTATGTCTCCCTGAATCCTAAAGTTACCTCTTTCAAAACTAGCAGTTGTCCTTGAATAGAGACTCTGAACTAATTTTTTAAGAAGAATTGTCCTAGATATTTTTTGGTCTTTATCTAATTTAATTATATTTTTTTGAAACTCTACAGGATTTCCAATTCCATATAAGCATGATACTGATGCCACAACTATTACATCTCTTCTTCCGGAGAGTAAAGATGAAGTTGTACTTAATCTTAATTTTTCTATTTCTTCATTTATTGAAAGATCTTTTTCAATATAAGTACCACTAACAGGCATATATGCTTCGGGTTGATAATAGTCGTAGTAAGAAACAAAGTATTCAACAGCATTGTTAGGAAAAAACTGCTTGAATTCAGAGTATAATTGTGCTGCTAAAGTTTTATTATGCGCCAAGACCAGTGTAGGCTTTTCAATTTCCTCAATCACATTAGCAACAGTAAAAGTTTTACCAGAACCAGTTACCCCTTGGAGAGTTATGTACTTTTCATTTTTCTCAAAACTTGATACTATTTCTTTGATGGCATCAGGTTGATCTCCAGTAGGAAGGAACTCAGAAACAATTTTAAATTTCATTTTTAAACTTTAGGTACAAAAGTATGTGATTTATTGTTTCTTTTGAATTTCTTTTCAAGTAGTAATTACAAAATTGAACGTTTGTTTTGATAAAGATGTTAATTTAGTGTAGATAAGTATTAAAATGAAAAAACTCATATCTAAGAAAAAACCTTTTTTCCCTATTTCAGACACTCTAATGAAATACTTAATTGATTTCAATAGGTGGATGGAAATACCAATATCGTACGAAGACTTAATGCGATTTCAAGGAAGTGTTGTCGTTTATGATGATAATGATAATGACACTCTATGGACAAGAGTTTATTATTCTGAAAGTGAAATGAATGAAATTGATTACAATTTAAAAAAAATATACACAATCCTTCATTCAGATGGAAACGAATCAATAATAACATATTTAAATATTGATGCGATTGACTTTTGCACCTTTGGAAATTCGAAACCCTTTAGAGTAAAAGTTAGAAATATATTAAATGATAATTTCACCTATTTTTATATAAAAAAGACAGATTCTTCTAGAGCATTTGGTTTGGAAATTGAACATCTGTTATCTCCATATAACATAAATTTTCTTGTAAATAAATTTACATTAATTGAGGAACATATTGCGGGTATACCTGGCGATGTATTTATAAAAGATATGCTTTCAAAATGTTCAGAGGCTGAACAAGCACAAATAGCTAAGGAGTATGTTAAATTCAATGAAAGATGTATGGTTAGATTGTTGGGAGACATGAGATCATATAATTATGTGATTATTCCAATTCATGATTTTGATCAGGTAATCTATAAAATTAGAGCCATTGATTTTGATCAACAAAGCTTTGAGGGTAAGCTTTCAGTTTACAGACCTCAATTTTTCAAAGAAAACCAACCTTTAATTCAAATGATTCAAAAAAAATTAACACACGATTCAATTGATCAATATAAAATTGAGGAAAGATCTATTGTAGCAAAAAGGATAATTGATAACGAAAAAAAAATTAGCCAGCTATTAATTTCAATGAAGGAAAGTCCAATTACAACTATTGAAAATTTAAAACAATTAAAACTTGAAATTTATAACTTTACTAATGATAAAGCGTTTAAAAACAGCAATTCAATGGGAGATATTTTAGAGGCAGCATTGTTATTTATAAAAAGGAATTACAAAAACATTAAACCAATTTCTTTCTTAAGGAACTAATAAAATTGGTCTAAATCAAAATTATTTTCATCTTCTTCTTGTTTGTCTTCTTCACTTGAATCAAATTCTTGAAAATTTTTAATTGGTGGTGTCTTCGGGACTGTACCTTCAGAAAACACTAAATTTGGATATTCAGTATTTTTTTTTGGGCTTTTAGTTTCAACTACTTCTATGAAAAAAGTCCATAAAGCTAAAAAATCGTAAACATATAAAAGACGGCTATTTTCATCACTAAAAAGATTTTTTAGTTCCTCATTATTAAAATTTTTATCTAAACCAACATCAACCAAGGGCATCTCATCTCCCTGCTGCCAGTTTTCATTTGTTCTATAAAATGAAGCCATTTCTTTTCCAAGAAATCCATATGATTTAATAATCATATTGTGTAAATCTACTAATTTAGAATTTTCTGTGATTTCTATATCACGAATTACATCGTCATTAACATCTAAAATAGTCCGTATTCTTAATATCATTGATTGTAATTTTTTAATGTTACTTGAAATATTAAGTATAGCTGGAAGCTAAATATTAAAGTTGCCATAAATAAATGAATTGGTTGAGTAGTCATTGGAAAATTAAAATAGTACATTAAAATTCCAGTAAATATTTCTAAACCAATCAAACAAACTATTATTTTGAGAGACAACGGAATAAAGTTATATTTTTTAAATTCCGACCAAAGTAAAATATGCGTTATTAAAACTAAAATTGAAAAACTTCTATGAAAATAAAATTTCAAGGGAGCAAATTTAAGCCATAATTCCTTTTGAATGGGATATTCATTTATTTGAATATCTATAAACTGTCTTATTTGAGTTCCAGAAAAAATCTGGATTATTGTCAAGCCAAAGCCTAAAAATAATATATATATTATTTTTTTATTTTTTTCAAAAATAGATGAATTATGGTTTGTTTTATATAAAATAAAAACAAGTATGCCGATAATTACTAGAGCCATTAACATATGTAATGTTATTTTTAGAGGTAAAAGGTTTGAGTCTACAACTTCTTTCCCAAGCCAAGCTTGAAAACCCATTCCCATTACCACAAGGAAAGAACCTAAAACAATTAATTTATTTTTCCTCCAATAGGACAACGAAAAAAATAACATAAAAAGAGTAGCTATCCCAGCAATTGCTCCGATTAATCTATTTAGAAACTCAATCCAGGTATGGTAAGCGTTAAAAATTGAATAGTCGTGTTTTAAATATGGGGCCCAATTATTTATGTCATATTTTTCGCTAGAAATAAAATTTAATTTAGCAACTCTTAATGATTTATTTACAATTATCACTTCGTTAGTTTTGTAATAAAAGTTAGATTTCCAGTCTAATTGATCTCTATTGGTTGGGGGAATTAAATACCCAAAACATTTTGGCCAGTCAGGACAACCCATTCCACTCCCTGTCACCCTTACAGTTGCTCCTGCCGCAACTACAAGAAATATTAAAATTATTGAAGCCTTTAAAAAAAAAATAAATTTATTTTTCATTGTATTTTTAATCCTAATTTATTACCTGTTAACTTCATTAATTCAAAAGCAGCATTTTTTTCGTTTGGAATTTTACCTTCAAGAATAGATTCTTTGATTATTTCTTTAATTTCCCCGATTTCCTTACAGGGGTTTAGATTGAAATACTTCATAATAAATTGGCCATCAATAGGGGGTTGAAAATTTCTAATTTTATCTCTTTCTTCTACTTCAATAATTTTATTGGTGACTATTTCAAAATTCTTGTGATATTTTGAAAATTTCTTTTCATTTTTTGTTGTTATGTCAGCTTTACAAAGACTAATAAGATCTTCAATATGATTTCCAGCATCAAAAACCAAACGTCTAACAGCTGCATCTGTTGCTGTTTTGTTAGCTATAACAATTGGACGAGAGCTCATTAAAACTAATTTTTGAACATATTTCATTTTATCATTCAGAGGCATTTTCATTCTCTTAAACAACTTATAAACCATTTTCGATCCAACAAATTCGTGACCATGAAATGTCCATCCAATTTCTTTAACTAACTTTTTTGTTGGGGCCTTTCCAATGTCATGAAGAAGTGCTGCCCACCTGAGCCATAAATTATCTGTTGATTTGCAGATATTATCTAAAACTTCTAATGTGTGATAAAAATTGTCTTTGTGCTTGTGACCTTCTACTTCGTCAATTCCTTTTAGGTTTTCTATCTCAGGTAGTATGTTTTTTAACAATCCGGTTTTATCTAAAATCATGAACCCAATGGACGGTTTTTGTGAAGCAATTATTTTATTTATTTCCTCGATTATTCTTTCATTAGAAATAATTTCTATTCTATCTGCGTTTTGCATAATAGAATTCAATGTTTTTTCTTCAATCTTGAAATTTAACTGACAAGCAAACCTGATTGCCCTTAACATTCTTAGGGGATCATCACTAAATGTTTTGTTAGGTTCTAAAGGTGTCTTAAGTATTCCATTTTTTAAATCATTATATCCATCAAAAGGATCAAGAATCTCTCCATAATCAGATGAGTTCATACTTATGGCTAGTGCATTAATCGTAAAATCACGCCTCTTTTGGTCATCAGATAAACTTCCACTTTCTACCTTTGGATTCCTCGTTTCTAGAGAGTAAGATTCTTTTCTTGCACCAACAAATTCAATTTCTATTTCATTCCATTTGAACATAGCTGTACCATAGTTCTTGAATACTTTTACTTTACTTGCATTTGGAAGAACTTTTTGAGTGGCTTTAGCAATTTCAATTCCATTTCCAATAACTACAATATCAATGTCTTTATATAATGGTTTTTCTAGTAAAAAATCTCTAACAAACCCCCCTATAATGTATGTTTCAATGTCTGCTTTATCAACAACTTTTTTTAAAGTTTGAAAAAGCTCTGAGTCCAGTAGTTCATGTGTATTAAGCAACTTCATTTATTTACGAATAACCTGAAGCTTTCCATTTACACCCATTTTAAATATTCTGGATGGTAAGCTACATTTTTTTTCTTTAAACAAATTTACAACATGATCAACACCTTCCAAAATTGTAGATGTTATTTCCGAATATTTAAAAGGAGTTTTGTTCAAACTAATATTAGCTGAAGTCGAAACTATTGGTTTTCCAAATTCAGATATTAATTTTTGACAAAATTCATTTTGTGGAATTCTAAAGGCTAAGGAGTTATCTTCTGCAATTAAATTATGTGCAACACCTTGAGGGTTTTGGTAAACTATGGTTGTTGGGATGGGGTCGTTGATAATTTTTTCAATTCCATCAGGTAATTTTATTACATAATCCTTTAACATATTTAAATCTCTTATAAGACATATAAGAGCTTTCTCTGATTTCCTTTTTTTGATTTTAAATACTTTTTTTACCGCAATAACATTAGTGGCATCACATCCAATTCCCCAGACAGTATCTGTGGGATAAAGAATTATTCCTCCATTTTTTAATATTTCAACTGCTTTTTTGATTTCTAAAATCATTAAAAAAAATTTTTACAAAAATACAGTTTAATAGCTTGTTAGATACAAAACATTACTTTCTATTTATATTTGTTATAATTATGAAAGCTGCATTGATAATATCTACGTATAAGGAATCAAAAGCACTCAGTATTATTATTGACGCTGTTTCAAAACAGTTCCAATTACCAAATGAAATAATAATAGCAGAGGATAGTAATGATTTAGAAACATCTAATATTGTAAACTCATGGAAAAATAAAATTTCATCAAAATTAATTCATGTTTATCAAGAAGATAGAGGCTTTAGAAAGGCTTTAATTTTAAATAAGGCTATACAATTATCAGAATCAGACTATATAATACAGATCGATGGTGACTGTGTTCCTCACAAGTATTTCATTTATGATCATATCGCAAATGCTAAAAAGGGGTGTTATTTGTATGGAACCAGAGTTCATATTAAAAAAAGATATGTTTCAAGATTCTTAAGGAGTTATTTAAATAAAAATAAAAGTGTGTTTATTTCATTTTTTAGTCCAAGTATAAAAAAAAGGTTTAGGAAAATTAGAATCCCTTCCTTAAAATATTTCTATAAACCATCAAAAAAAATTTCCTCAAAGTTTAGAGGTTGTAATACATCTTTTTGGAAAAATGATTTTGTTGAAGTAAATGGCTATGATAATAATTTTATAGGCTGGGGTAGGGAAGACTCAGACTTGATGATTAGGATGCATAACAATCAAGTGATGGGTAAGAGGTTAAAATTTGCTGGAATTGTTTATCATCTTGATCATGATCAAAAAGATGAAGAAGGATTTTTAAAAAATGATAAAATTCAAATGAGATCTGTTTTAGATAAAATCACTAAAACAACAAATGGTTTATCTGAGTCGATCCATAAAATCTGATAACTCCAGTTTGAAAAAATCAAACTCAAATCCTTCGTATAAATCTTTAATTTCTTCATTATTTAATTTAAAACTTTTAAAATTTTTATTATAATTCATTATATGAACTCCAACTTCAATATCAGATGGTCTTAT
This sequence comes from Candidatus Marivariicella sp., assembly GCF_983056325.1. Lineage (NCBI taxonomy): Bacteria > Pseudomonadati > Bacteroidota > Flavobacteriia > Flavobacteriales > Flavobacteriaceae > Candidatus Marivariicella > Candidatus Marivariicella sp. Next base: position 60,457 of record NZ_CEZOWA010000007.1, read on the forward strand.
CCACCCACTAGGATCAATTTGAGGAGAAAATATTGAAAAACTTGGTAATTCTAAAGATTTTGCGATATTTATTGCTCCCCCTTCATTACCAATTATAGCGTCACACAAAGAGACAAGTGATATATAATCTCTTAGACTTTCAGGTGCATTATTTAAAGCTATTGATTTTAATGTATTGTTTTCTAATGAGTTAATCATTGATAATGCTTCTTCCTTTTGAGTAGGCATATAATTCAAAATTAGCTTAACATTATATTTTTCAACTAGATAATTTAAAACTTCAATCATCTTACTTGGTGGATAGGTCTTAGACTTTGAGCTTCCTAATAAACTAATCATAATTAGAGGAGATGTTATCTTTCCTAACTTTAAAGACGCAATTTTTTTTTCATTTTTAGTAATGTATACCTCAGGTTTGGTTATAAATTCAAAATCATCTTTGATTAATTGTTTCAATAAATTGATTCTATTTATAATTGTCAATTGTAAATCTAGATTAGATCTTTTTTTCTCTCTAATAACAGATTCAGTATAAACCCATTTCGAATACCATTTATAAAAACCAATTTTTATTTTAGCAGGAGTCATCCAGGTAATTAATAAACTCTCAGTTTTACCATAAGCATCTATTATAATATCATATTTTTTCTTTTTCTGATTTAATAGAAATTTAATTAATGACAGCTTATTATATTTAAAATAATCTTCAAAAACTATTATGTTATTTATATTCGGATTGTGAAGAAGTATTGGAACAGTATGAGTGTTTGCAACAAAATCAATTTTAGATAATGGATTCCATTTTTTTAAATTATCACACAAGAGACTACTAATTAAAACATCTCCTATCATTTTTTGTTGAACAACCAATATATTCATGGGTATAAAAGTACTTTTATTTAAAATAACTAATAAAATAAAACATCCTATATTTGAATTCATGTTAAATATTTCTGTTGTAATTGTTAATTATAGATGTTGGGATAAATTGAGTGTTTGCCTTCAGAGTTTAAAAACACAATCAGTAATGATTAATAAAGTAATAGTTGTTGATAATTTTTCAGATGATGGCGAGATTGAAAGTTTTTCAAAGAAATTCAATTGGGTTCAGTTTATAAAAGAAAAAATAAATGGTGGTTTTTCGTATGGATGTAATGTAGGTTCCAAATATGCAACTACAAAATGGATTCTATTTCTTAATCCAGATACTATAATTCCTAAAACATGTTTTGAGACGCTAATACCATATTGTGATATGAATCCAGACTATAGATTAATTTCAATAAATCAATTGGGAGATGACGGAAGTATATCATATCCATTCGGAGTCTTCCCTACAGTTTTAAATGTACTTTCTTTTATTAGAATTATTGAAAGAAATATTTTAAGACCTTCGCAATCAAAGAGGTTGATTTCTCAAAATAAAATTTCTTTTCCAGATTGGATCTCAGGTTCTTTTGTTTTAATTAGAAAAGTTGATTTTTTAAAAATTGGTGGGTGGGATGATAATTTTTGGATGTATTATGAAGATATAGATCTTTGTAAAAGAGCTAAAGTTAAAAAGATGAAATGTGTTCTTTTAAATCAATGGAATTGCACCCATAGTCATGGAGGTGCTTCTAGAAAGGATATTAAAACTAGTATTAAAACTAAATCAGAAGTAATAATATCTTCACATAAGTATATAGATAAGCATTTTAGTGGTTTAGGAAAAGCTATATCTCATCTTTTAATTTTCAAATCCTCACTTATAGAATTATTAATTTTTTCTATTTTTTCAAAAGTTAAAAGAGGGATGTTGTATGTTATGATTAGATACTGGGCCTATAAAGTACTAAATATCAAGTAGTTTACGCTGAAATATTATTCACTCTTAATGCGTCATTAAGTGATGTTTTTTTATCAGTACTTTCCTTTCTTTCACCAATAATTAGCGCGCATGGAACTTGAAACTTTCCAGCTTTAAATTTTTTTTCATAACTTCCTGGAATCACAACCGACCTTCTAGGAATTAATCCTTTTGATTCAATTGGGTTTTCACCAGTAACATTAATAATTTTTGTAGATCCAGTCAAGACAACATTGGCTCCTATTACTGCCTCTTTCTCGACTCTAACTCCCTCAACAATTATAGATCTAGATCCTATAAAAGCATCATCCTCAATAATTACTGGAGATGCTTGAACTGGCTCTAGAACTCCCCCTATACCGACACCACCACTAATATGAACATTTTTACCAATTTGAGCACAACTACCAACAGTTGCCCAGGTATCTATCATTGTCCCTTGATCAATATATGCCCCTATATTAGTGTAACTTGGCATAAGTATTGATCCATTAGCTATGAACGATCCATACCTAGCAATGGCATGAGGAACTACACGAATACCCCTTTTTAAGTAATTCTTTTTTAATGGAATCTTATCATGAAATTCAAATGGCCCTAACTCTATAGATTTCATTTCTTGAATAGGGAAATATAAAATAACTGCTTTTTTTATCCATTGATGGACTTCCCATTTTCCGTTAATTTTTTCAGCAATCCTAATTCTCCCGTTATCTAACTCGTTTATTATAAATCGTATTGCATCCTTAGTTTCTTTAGATTGCAATAGTGAACGATTTTCCCAAGCTTCTTCAATTAACATTTTCATATTTATTCTTTTAAACAAAAGTAACTAAACATGTATAATAGCTAATTAATATTAATATTCAAAAAATGTATATTTGTTAAAATTTATAAATGGGTTGTTTAGTTGCACTAGATTTTGGAGAAAAGAGGACAGGTATTGCTCATACTGATCCGTTTAAAATAATTGCAAGTGGTTTAATTACTTTATCTCCTAAGGAAACATTAGACTTTTTAGAACAATATGTTTTAAAAAACGATGTTGAAGCTATTATTGTTGGTCAGCCAAAGCAAAAGGATGGAACTTTTTCGAATATAGAGTCTTCAATATTAAAATTTATTATCAAACTTCAAATCAGGATAACTAATGTTAGGATCATCAGATATGATGAGAGATTCACTTCAAAAATAGCAAGTCAGGTAATAATTGATTCTGGAATTAAAAAGAGTAAAAGAAAAAATAAGTCACTCATTGATAAAATTAGCGCAACAATTATTTTACAATCGTATTTAGAATCTAATAAAATTTTAAAATGATCTTACCAATATTAGCATACGGAAATCCTGTATTAAAAAAAAAGGCTCGGGAAATATCTAGTGATTTTGTTTATCTAAAAGAATTTATTGAAAACATGTGGGAAACAATGTATAATGCGAATGGTGTTGGTTTAGCTGCTCCTCAAGTTGGTTCATCAATTCGTATTTTTATTATTGATACTTCACCTTTTGCTGATTCTAAAAACATGAATAATGACGAATTTGAAATAGTAAATTCATTTAAAAAAGTTTTTATTAATCCTGTCATAATTAAAGAGACTGGAAAGGAATGGGATTTCAATGAAGGATGTTTAAGTATTCCAGAAGTAAGAGCAGATATAAAACGTTCAGATACAATTTTTATAAAATATTTTGATGAACAATTTAATCAATGTGAAGATTCATTCAATGGAATTATTGCTAGAGTAATTCAACATGAATATGATCACATTGAGGGTGTTTTATTTACAGACAAACTTACCGTATTAAAAAGAAAATTATTGAAAGGTAAGCTGTTAAGTGTTAGTAAAGGAAAAATAAAAACTGACTACAAAATGAAATTTTCCAAAATATTAAAAAATAGATAATATGAAATTAGATGAAATTATCGCTATTTCTTCACGTCCAGGACTATTTAAAATATTATCAAAGACACGCTCTGGTTTTATTGCTCAATCTTTATTTGATGATGTTAAAATATCAACAAAAATAAACGATCAGATTAGTATTCTAGATGAGATAAATATTTTTGGAATTAATGAAGAAAAGCCATTAAACGAAATATTTAAATTCATTTTTGAAAAAGAAAATGGTTTTCCAGTTACTAAAATGCATAAAGCTTCAAAAGAAAATTTAATGAGTTATTTTTCTTCAGTTTACGAAAATTATGATGTCCATAAAGTATATGCAAACGATGTAAAGAAAATTATTAGTTGGTATAATATTCTCCATGAAAAAGGTTTTTTTGATAATTAATTTTAAATAAATGAATTCTCGTAAAAAAAAATTAGAGTTAATAGATAGTCTATTGACAATAATGGATGAATTGAGAGAAAAATGTCCATGGGATAAAAAACAAACAATAGAATCTCTAAGGTCTCTCACAATTGAAGAAACATATGAGTTATCTGATGCAATTCTAAAAAAAGATTTTAATGAAATAAAGTCAGAATTGGGAGACTTGTTACTTCATATATTGTTTTATTCAAAAATTGCATCTGAAAACAATGACTTTGATTTTGGAGATGTTGCTAAATCTATCTCAGAAAAATTAATTTATCGTCACCCTCACATCTATGAAGAAATTAAAGTTCAAGATGATAATCAAGTGAAACGTAATTGGGAATTGCTAAAGCTTAAAAGTGGTAAAAAAAGTGTTTTTTCTGGAATTCCTTCTAGTCTCCCGGAAATAATAAAATCTCAACGTATCCAAGATAAAGCTGCTGGAGTAGGTTTTAAATGGAAAAACATTAATGAAGCATGGAATAAGTTTAAGGAAGAAGAAAAGGAACTTATTGAAGCTATAAATATTAATGATAAAGCATCTACTGAAGAAGAGTTTGGGGACCTATTTTTTTCTTTGATTAATTATGCTAGATTTCTTGATATAGATCCTGATATTGCCTTGTATAAAACAAACAAAAAATTTATTGGTAGATTTCAAAAAATGGAAAAATTAATTAAGTCAGAAAACAATTCAATTGAGTCTATGAGCTCTGAGGATTTAATTATCTTATGGAATAAATTAAAATAGAATCTCTAGGTCTTTTCTCTTTCAGTATTATTTTTTTCCAGCTCGTCTGATATGTCTTTAGAAGAATTAATTATTTTATTACGAAATGATTTTAATTTATTTATTCTTTCTTTTGAAGATAACAACTTACCAGTTAATAAATTTAATTTCTTAGTGACTTCTATGAGAAGAGGGCTCTCTGAGCTGGATTTACTAAAAAAATCAAGATTATTTTCAAGTTGAGTAATCTCTGTTTGAAGTTCATTTATTAATTTTTTATAATAATCAATTTTAACATGAAGCTCCTCTAAATTGTTTCTTAAAACAATTAATTCAATTTCAAATTTAATATTTGACTTGTCACTTGTCACTTTAGGATTAAGTGTAATTGATTCATGACCGGATTTAATAAATAAATTACTAATTTCGATTTGCAACTTATTATTTAAAGTTCCTTTATTTTCGATATCATTCCAATAATTAGATAATTTCTCAATAGTATTAAATTTAGTTTTCTTTATTTTACTTATTAACTCTTTTTTTTGATTATAAATAAGTTCCTCATCTTCATTTAATTTTAGATAACCAGATTTTAATCTTTTAAAATATAGATTTGTTTCCTTTTGAAATTCAGATCTAAATTTCTTTAATAGATTTCTTGGAACAAAACCGAGTTTATTAAAATCAGTTTGAATCGATTTCATTCTAGTTACAAATTTACTCCAATCATCTTTTTTATTAATACTCTTTACCTCATCTAAAAGACTTTTGTAATTTTTAATAGTTTCATTCTGGATATTTTTTTGATTTTTATAAAAAATATTTTTTTTCAAGTTATAAGTTCTTCCCAACTCACGATATAACTCCCAATTTTTCTTATTTTCTTCTTTTGGAGTTGCTCCAATAGATTTGAAGCTCTCTCTTAGATCATTAAATTCTATTATAGATAATTGCCATTCTTTGTGATTTGATGGCTCAGGATCGGTTAATTTATTAATTTTTGTAAGTATTGAATTTTTTCTTTCAAGATTAATTTTTTGATTTTCATCTAAATTTTTTTGAAATTTTTGTTTATTTAAATGAACTAATTTAGAAGCTGTTTGAAACCTTTTCCATAAATCTTCTCTTTTATCAGGAGATACTGGGCCAAGTTCATTTTTCCACAAATCATGGAGAATATTTAATTCTCTTCCTGCTTTAACAATATTTGTTGTTTTAACAAGCTCTTCAGCTTTTTCAATAATTTTAATCTTCTCTTTATAATTATGTTCAAAGTCTATGTTTCTAAGTTCTCTGTTTATATGAAGAAAATCGTAGAATCTTTCTACGTGATGTTTGTAATTTTCCCATAAATCATTCGAATCTATTCTTAAAGAGTACCCGATATTATGCCAGTTTTTTTGAAGAGATTTAAATTCTTTATATATGGTGTTAATAGATTTTTCCGATCCAATTAGTTCTTTTATCTGGTTAATTATATTCCTTTTTAGCGCGCTATTTATTTTTTTTTTATTTTCAATTTCTTTGAAATAAGAACGTTTTATTTTTCTATATTCAAATTTTATTTTATTGAATTCTTCTTTTTCTTTTGACACATGGTTAAAGTCGATTTCATTACCCCCTTTGGATAAGAACCTTTCTCTTTCTTTTTTTAAATCATTAATAAATTCTTTTTCTAATTCATCAACTATTTCATCAATTTCCTTTTTATAGATATTCCATTTAGGATCTCTTATCTTTTTATCTATTAAATTGATTTTATCAACCTTAGTTTTCTTTATTTTTTTATTAACTTTTATTTCTGTTTTTACAATTTTATTAGGCGAAAATTCAGGAATATTATTTTCTTTTTCCTTGACTTTATATAGTAATGAAATTAATTCTGCTTTTTTATATCTGGACACACCTGCAATACCTCTTTTTTTAGCTATTGCTTTTAGTTCAATTACGGTGATAGTTGAAATATCCATAGTATTATTTTTATTTCTTATTTATTAACTAGCTATAGAAGTTATTTTGTTTAAAATTTACAAAAAAAAAATCATATTATCGACGTTTCCCAAAGTTTCCAAGAAGCTTCTGCTTGTTGAATCAACATGAGGTATCCATTTGAAACTTTTGCCCCATTTTTAATTCCTTTTTTCATAAATTCCGTCTTTTTGGGATTATAAATCAAATCGATTAAATAATTTTTAGAACTAAGGTTTTCATAAGGAATTTTGGGATAAAATTCAATTTTTGGAAACGTCCCTAAAGGAGTACAATTAATTATTATTGGATATTCATTTATTAACTTTTCGTTTAAATCAATATATTTTATTTGATCTTTATTGGGGTTACGAGATACGACAATAAATGCTATATCACTATTTTTTAAAACAAATTGAATTGCTTTTGATGCTCCTCCTGATCCTAAAATAATTGCTTTTTTCAGTAAAGGTTTAATAAATGCTTTCATAGCATTTTCAAATCCAATAACATCAGTGTTATCTCCAATTTTTTTTTTATTTCTAAATATTATAGTGTTAACAGCTCCAATTTTACTCGCACGAGTGGTCAATTCATCTAAATAGGGTATAATCTTTTCTTTATATGGAATTGTCACGTTGAGACCTGATAAGTTATCTATTTTAAATACATTTACAACATCTGAAATATTTTCTAAATCAAAATTTTCATAGCTATAAGATTTATATTTATTATCTAAAAATTTATTTTCAAAATATCTTTTAGAAAATGAATAGCTTATGTCTTTTCCAATAAGACCAAATTTTTTAAGTTTTAAATTTCCTTCCATAATTCTCCAAGATAATTATAAAACCAGCTCCAAAAACAATATACATTAACATTATTAAATTGTTACTATTAATTTCAGATGGTAAATAATAATTAATTTTACTATTTTGAGTGAGGTATCTCCATGGCCATATGCAAATTATAGATCCCGATACAAAGCCTATTATTAAAGATATTGTTTTTGAATAAAATTTTTTTAAAAAATAACTCAGAGTATTCACAAAAAAAATTAATCCTACGATTGATCCCAGAAAAAAGACAATCATAATCTTAATTAATCTAATCCTTTCTTTGTCATTTAAAAAAGATAAATCTCCAATCATTAAATCCTTAATCGAATAAAATAAAGCATTTACAGAATCAATAAGTAATAATTCGTAGTTACCTAAAAGTAATAAAATGAAGGATCCTGATAGTCCAGGTAGCGTCATTCCTGAGACGCTAACCATTCCACAAAAAAAAACAAAATACAGATTGTCATTTCCTTTAATTGGTTCAAATATCCCAATGCTCAAACCAACTATTAAACCTATTAAATAAAACATATAAGTATCAATTTTCCATTTTTTTACTAATGGAAAAACATAATATATTGAAGCTAATACCATTCCAAAAAAACTTGACCAAACATAATTTGGATAGCTGATTATCAGTTGCTCTAAAATTAAAGCCATACTGAAAAAACTTATAATACTTCCCCCAAAAAGATATATTAAAAATTCACCATTAACATAACTATAGAAGCTTCTCAACCTTCCGGTTAACAAAAGTTTTAAAGATATAATATTGATTTTTTTAAGGGAGAAAATTAGTTCAGTATAAAACCCCGATATTAAAGCCACTATTCCACCTGACACCCCTGGAACTTTGTTCACAGCCCCCATTGCAAAACCTTTTACAAATAATAAAAATTTATCACTTTTAGTTCTTTTGCTTATCATTAATATTTTTTTTTTCAAAAAACTGAATTGTATTAATAAATAGTATACCAAAAATAAAAGAGAATATTGATAAAATCAAATGGTTTTCATCAGGATAATTCTGAGGTAAAATATTTTCTCCACCTTCTTTCCAAGGCCAAATTTTATGGATACTACCGAGCATTAGTCCAATCATGAAAACAAGTGTCACATCATAGTGCTTAACCAGTAGCCATTTGAAAAGTTTAGAAAAAATTAATAATCCAGAAATTATTCCACACCCAATTATAGTTGTTTTATAAAGTATTAGGTTAATGTTAGTGAAATCCTGTTTAATTAAGATATTTAATAGTGATTTTATGGTCGATATCACCTCAGAGTATGTTCCAAATAAAATCAACATATAGGCTCCTGATATACCGGGAAGAATCATTGCGCTTATAGCTATTAAGCATGAAAAAAACAAGTATAGCCCATTTAGTGAATCAGATTTTAAACTTGGACTTAATTGGTTAATTATGAATGAAAATAATAACCCTAAAACAAAATATAGTAATAAATTGACTTTGGGTTTTTTAACATTTTTATATATGAATATTACACTCGATAATATTATTCCTGAAAAAAACGCCCATAATGGAATTGAATGATTTTTTATAAGCCAATCAATTAGAAATGTAAATAACGAAACTCCTGTTATAATTCCTGAAAATAATTTCAAAAGGAAAATCCCATTTATCTCTTTCCAAAACGCTTTTATGCCATTATTTTTTAAAATAAATAGCGATGATATTGAGATTTTTGATAAACTAAAAATAAACTCATCATAAATCCCAAAAACAAGTGCAATTGTTCCGCCAGAAACACCTGGAACAAGGTCAGCAATACCCATAAAAACACCCTTAAATATTAAAGAAATTGATTTCATGTTTAGATATAGTATAACATTAAGTTAAAATAATTTAAAAGAATAGAATATATCTTTTAAATTATATTCCTAAACTCAGTATAAAGATCACTTTTAAATAATTCATTAATATCTGGAATGCTGATTTTGTTTAGATGCTTTTGTGCTATAATAGAGTTACCCAATTTAATTTCAATTATAGCTAATCTAAAAATGATATCTGAAGAATTTGGATATTTGATTAAAGCTTTTTTTATTATTTTTTTTGCTTGATTAAGCCTATATAATTTGATTAGACAGTCAAGAAAATTTATCCATGTCTCTTTATTACAATCTCCTAATTGAATTAGACTTTCGAAGTAAAAGGCAGCATCTGAAAAACTTTGTTTTTTAAACAAAATTTGAGATAATTTTTTTGTTATTTTAATGCTATCTCCGTTAGATTCGAGTGCCTTTATGGAATAATTAATAGCATTGCTATAATCTTTTTTAAGATCATAAAATTCTATCAATGAAATCCAACTATTTTCAAATGTTGGGTCAGTATTTATGGCTTTTTTGTGGTATTGAATTGATAAATCATAACTCCCCAAAGTATTATAGCAATTTGCAATTCTGTAAAATACAAATGCACTTTCTTCGTTAATTTCTAGAGCGATATGATAGTTTTCAATTGCTAAATTTAACTTTCCGGTTTTTTCTAAAATTTTACCTATTTCTATGTAGGCTCCTGTAAACTTATCATCGCTGATAACTGCAAATTCAAATGCAGAAATTGCTTCTTTAAACTTATTAAGACTGGTATATATTTTCCCTAGCTGATGCCAAGCAACTTCACAATATGGGTCTTTTTCTAAGATTGCATTTAAAGCATCTATTGCTCCAGGTGTATCATCCAATTGTTCAAAGGTATGAAGCAAATTATATAACGATTGATAATCTAGTGGATCTTCATCTAAGCACAATTGAAAATAATATTTTGCAGATCTAAAGTCTTCTAAAATTAAAAACTCCATTCCTAACAAACACCATATTTCGAGTTTATCTTCAGATAAACTAAGCGCTTTATTTAAAAATTTTATAGCCTCAAAATGATGTTTTGACTTTGAGGCTATTGTTGCCTTTTGTAAAAATATTTCTTCGTTTTGAGGTATTAGTTGTTCAGCGATTTCTATTATCTCTAAAGATTTCTTAAAATCTCCTTCGAATATAAAAATTTCACTTTTCAACAAAAGTAATTCACCATTCTCTGGATGTTGTTTCATTCCAATTTCAAGAGCTCTATCTGCAAGACTAAATTTTCCATCATCTATGTAGTGCTGGACAATAGTTTCAAAATCTTGTGCATCAAAAAACAAAAGTTTGTTAGTTTTGAGCATTGCTTCAAACTTATAAACAGGTGTTATAAAATCATCGTTATTTAAATTCAACATATCACAATAAAATCAAAATTCAAGTTATGTAACCTAAATGGATGTTTAATACTATGACTACTATTGTTTTTAACAAAATAGTTAACATTAAACTTTTATATAATTGTTTAAGATTTTTAAAATTATATCACAACCTAAGTTTATTTCTTTTTCACTAATATTGAGTGGAGGAGTTATCCTAACAGCTTTTTTTTCCCATAATAACCAAAATAATAATAGTCCTTCATCTAAAGATCTTAAAACTAGGGTGTTAGCGATAATTTTTTTATCAAAAATTATCGCTAGCATTAATCCTTTTCCATTAATTCTTTTTATTAGGGGGTGTATTAATCTTTTTCTAAATATCTTCTCTTTTTCACTAATTTTATCGATTAATTTTTCTTTGTAAATTGTATTTAATGTTGCTAATGCTGAAGTTGATACTACAGGATTACCTCCAAAAGTAGTAATATGTCCAAGCCTTGGTTTTTTTTCTAGTAATCTCATGATTTTTCTAGATGAACAAAAAGCACCAATCGGTAATCCACCTCCCATACCTTTGCCCATGACTAGTATATCAGGAGTTACATTAAAATGTTCAAAACCAAATAATTTACCTGTTCTCCCAAAACCAGGTTGAATTTCATCTAATATTAAAAGTGCACCAACGCTTTCACATTTTTTTTTAACTAATTTTAAATAATCGTCTTTTGGTAAAATAAATCCAGCACCGCCTTGAATGGTTTCCAATACTACAGCTGCGCTTTTTGAGGTAATGAGTTCTAAGTCTTCAACCTTATTAAACTGAATAAAACTAATGTTTGGAAGTAATGGTTCAAATCCCGCTTTTTGTTTTTCTACACCTAATAAACTCAGAGCACCATGTGTACTTCCATGATAAGAATTCTTTGCCGCAATAAACTCTTTTCTACCAGTTGCTTTTTTTGCAAGTTTTAAAGCTCCTTCAATTGCCTCAGTGCCAGAATTTGTAAGATAAATTACTTCTAAGTTATCAGGTAATTTATTAATTATCTTTTCACATAATTTAACTGCTGGTCTTTGAATATATTCTCCATAAACCATAACATGCATATATCTTCTAATTTGTTTTTCTATTTTTTTTATGACTGATGGATGCGAATGACCTAGTGGGTTGGAGGAAATGCCCGCAACAAAATCAAGATATTTTTTATTTGAATTGTCCCATATATACGAACCTTTTGCTTTCTTTATTTCCAATCCAATAGGATTAGAGGTTGTTTTAGCTTGATACTTTAAGAACTTATCTTTCATTTATTAAAATCTATTTCATAAAATAAAGCTTCAGGAACTAAAATTCCTTTGATTTTGGGAAGGGTTATATTTTTATCTTTTTCACTAAAAAGATCATTTTTATTCATAGGTTTTTCTCTATTTCTCCACACAAAACCTTTAAGTTTTCTTTCATTGTTATCAATTTCTTCCTCAGGAAAAACCTCTCCACTTGGATCAGTATGAAATGTAATATCAGAAATTTCGTTATTTACCATAACCATATCTAATGAGCTACAAATTGTTTTATCAATACCTATCAATTCATTATCTTCATCTGAATACAAATAATAAATCACCTGTGTGTTTTTTATTACTTCTATGTTATTTAATTGCCCATCAATAAAATCACCATTTAACAAACCTCCCTTTATTTGATTATACCCATCATTGCCAATGGTATCTTTTTCTATAATAAATGCATCTCCAACAATCTTAAGAGAGTCAAGTTTTTTTGAATTTAATTCAGATAAAAGAAAAATCTTATCACCAGTCATCTGACTATCACCAAACCATAATATTGGATTCCTTTTGTTCTTATCTTCCTCAGTAAATATTTGAATTTCTTTATCTGTTAATGGCCTTTTTATAAGTTCAATATCACCAGTTTGCTGATTCAAAAAAAGTGAGTCTGATCTACCTTTGATGTCAGTTTTAAAAAATCGAACATCATAATAGCCTCTTAATATTCTGTTTTCTTTTGGACCGGTTGCAACTAAAGTATCTGCATGAATAAAAAGTGAGTCATTTTCAATAATATTGAGAGCAACTGCTCTTTTTGTCATAACAGCAGAATCACTTGCTTTAAAAACTTCTCCGTAATGACCATAAATTATTGAGTTATTAATTGTATCCTTTATTGAAACTCGATTGGTTGCAGAGGCGTATTCTTTACTTTTCTCAAAGTACAAGCTGTCTCCCAAAATTTCTTTTCCATTATAATTTATCCTTCCATTTTTTTGAAAATCACCAGTCTCATTTTTCAAATCATAAAAACCCCTTTCACAATATATTGTATAGTCCTCACCAACAATATCTGTTGGACCATATAGGTATGCATTATCTAAATCAGTAAAATAATCCAGTCTTTCAGATTTAACATTATACTTTTTTGAAGTAATTTTTACATTAGAAATAAACCTGTATTTATTTTCATTCATAAACAAAAAACCTTTATTGCTTGTAAGAACGTTTGAACTATCAACTACTTTCCCAAAAGAATTATAGTAACCAATTTGTTTATTTCTATCTAAATAAAGTGTATCAGTTTCTAATGTTACATCAGGTCTTTTTAAAAAAACATTACCCCATGCTTTTGATTTTTTTAGATTTCCGTCATATTCTAAATTTGAGCAAGTCATTATTAGACTATCTCCTTGAGTAAAGATAATATTACCTTCTGCTGAAAAAAAGTTCGATTTATTATAAAAAATAGCCTTATCTGATATTATTAGTGCTCCATCATGATATAGGTTAACCCTAGAATCTTTTCCTTTTAACAATATGTTAGCTCCAGGATATAATAATTCATCTTGATTCGAACTTCCAGCTTTTCTAATTTCTATTATTTTAGAGTCTTGACCCATCATCACGACAGAGAATATAATATTAAAACAAAAAAAAAGGAATGCTCGATTCACAAGCCAGGATTAAAATATCAATTTATGAAAATAGTTTGTTTTCGGTCGGGTCCCACGGAAACAATTTTAATAGGAGTATCTAGCTCTTCTTCTAAAAACATGATGTATTCCTTAAAAGCGTCAGGAAAATATTTTTGATCAGTTATTTTTGTTAAATCCTCATCCCAACCACTTAATTCTTTATAGACTGGTTTTAAACCTTTAGCTCCAGAATCATATGGGAAAAATGATATCTTTTCACCGTCAGTCATTTCGTAAGAAATACATGCCTTAATATATTTAAAACCAGATAACACATCACCTTTCATCATCATCAATTGAGTTACTCCATTTATTTCAATAGAATATTTAAGAGCCACTAAATCAATCCAACCACATCTTCTTGCTCTTCCAGTTGTAGAGCCAAATTCTTTACCAATTTTAGCCATTTTTTTTCCACTTTCATCAAATAACTCAGTTGGAAAAGGACCACTTCCGACTCTAGTTGTATAAGCTTTGAAAATTCCAAAAACATCTTTTATTTTGTTAGGAGCTATACCAAGACCAGTGCACGCTCCTGCTGCAGTTGTATTTGAGGAAGTAACGTAAGGATATGTTCCAAAATCTATATCAAGCAATGACCCTTGTGCACCCTCAGCTAGTATTTTCTTACCTGACTTTTGGGCGCGATATATATATTCTTCACTATCAATTATTTGGCATGATTTAATAATTTCTAGAGACTCAAAAAACTCATCTTCCATTAATGTAAGGTCATAATCAATTCTACTATTGAAATAGTCTAACATTTTTATGTGTTTTTTTGAAAGTGATAAATATTTTTTTTTCCAATCTGTATGGAGAATATCACCAACTCTGATTCCGTTCCTTCCGGTTTTATCCATGTAAGTTGGACCAATTCCTTTCAGGGTTGAGCCAATTTTAGATTTACCTTTTGAAGCTTCAGAGGCTGCATCTAATAGTCTATGAGTCGGAAGTATTATGTGTGCTTTTTTAGAAATTAGGAGTTTGACACTGAAATCAATATTGTAGGGCTTTAAAGCCTCAATTTCTTTTTTAAATATAACAGGGTCTATTACTACCCCATTTCCAATAAGATTTATTGCCGTTGGGTGAAATATTCCTGATGGGATGGTGTGAAGGACATGTTTTATCCCGTTAAATTCAAGAGTATGACCGGCATTAGGGCCACCTTGAAATCGAGCAATTATGTCATAGGATTCTGTTAATACATCAACTATTTTACCTTTTCCCTCGTCTCCCCATTGAAGCCCGAGTAATAAATCAACTGCCATATTTTAATAAGTTCTTTAGATGTTTTTTTTTGTACCGTAAAAGTATAATGAATGATTATGAATTTCGATATCAAAAATCTCCTCAATTGTTTGCTTTATTTGATGGATTCTAGGGTCACAAAACTCTTTCACATCCCCTGAATCGGTAAAAATAACATGATCGTGTTGTCTATCAAAATATGATTTTTCGTATTGAGCATGTGCATTTCCAAATTGATGTTTTCTAACCAACCCGCATTCAAGTAAAAGATCAATAGTATTATATAAAGTAGCTCTGCTAACTCTGTAGTTTTTATTTTTCATTTTGATATATAGAGATTCTATATCAAAATGTTCTTTACTTGCATATATTTCAAATAAAATAGCAAAACGTTCAGGTGTTTTTCTGTGAGTCTTTCTGTTTAAGAAATTTACAAAAACCTCTTTGACAACATCCTGTTGTGACTTTACTTCTTTTTGTGATTTTATTTCTTGCATTTCATACAAATATAATCTTTTATTTATTTACTCTCGAGTAACCTTTTCAATTCCTTTCATTTTTTGTATTTTTTTTACAATTTTATTTAAAATAGTTTTATTTCCAACCCTCAAACCAACATTTCCTCTAAAAATACCATCATCAGCCTCAAAATTAATTTTAAAAATATTAACATTCATATTATTGGAAATTACTTTTGTTAATTCATTAACTAAACCTAGGTTGTCGATCCCTGTGATCTTTAATATTGCTGTAAAAATATCAGTTGACGAATTAATCCATTTAGCACTAATTATTCTGTATGCAAATTTTGATTGCATTGAAATCGCATTACTACATTCTTTTTTGTGAACCTTGATACCTTCATTGACTGTTACAAAACCAAAAACTGAATCCCCAGGAATTGGCTTACAACAAATAGAAATAATATAACTTAGAGGTTGTTGATCTTTTCCAAATACCAGTTTATCATAATTATTTTCTTGAATATCTTTCTTTTTATAAGATGATTTATAATTAAGTTTTCTTTTGAAAAAATTAAAAAATCTATTATTGTAATCTGAGGAAAATTCACGTATTTTTTTACTATCAATATTTCCAATACCTACTTGATAATATAAGTCTAAACTTGCCTTAATCTTAAAAAAACGCTGCATTAAACTTATTACTTTTTCATCAGATTTTATTTTAAGATGTTTTAGTTTTCTTCTTAAAATTTCTTTTCCGTTTTCTGCAATTTTCTTTTTTTCTTCATTTAAAGAGGCTTTTATTTTTGATCTTGCTTTTGTTGTAATTACAAAATCTAGCCAGTTAGCATTTGGTTTTGAAGCTTCTGAAGTAATTATTTCGACTTGATCTCCACTTTTTAAAACTTTACTCAATGGAACTAGTTTTTGGTTAACACGAACACCTCTGGTTTTAATTCCTATTTCTGTGTGAATATTAAATGCAAAATCTAAAGCTGATGAGTTTTTGGGGATTGATATTAAGTCTCCGTTTGGTGTAAAAACAAAAATTTCTTCAGAATAAAGACTTAATTTAAAATCGTCCACAAAATCAACTGCATTTACGCTATCATCTTTTAATAATTCCTTCAAACGATCAAGCCAGTCTTCTATTCCAATATCATTTTTATTTTTTAATTTGTATTTATGATGAGCTGCATATCCTTTTTCGGCAATTTCATGCATTCTTTCGGATCTTATCTGGACTTCAATCCATTGATTTTCCGGACCGCTAACAGTAACGTGAAGAGCTTCATATCCAGTCGATTTTGGTGCTGTGATCCAGTCTCTTAGTCTTGTAGGGTTAGGAATAAAGTGATCCGTAATAATTGAATATATTTTCCAAGCAATAAATTTTTCTTCGCCCGCTTTACCCTCATAAACTATTCTGATTGCAAATTTATCGTAAACTGATTCAAATGGAATTGATTGATTTTCCATCTTGTTAAATATTGAGAATATAGATTTACTTCGACCTGTTATTGAATATTTAAAATTTTCTTTATCTAAGGTATTTTCAACCATAGAAGAAAATTTATCTATATATAAATTTTGTTTTTCTTTACTTTTTTCAATTTTATTTTTAATCTGATTATATTTTCTTAAATCAGTATATTTAAGTCCCAGATCTTCAAGTTCAGATTTTATATTATAAAGACCAATTCTATGAGCCAATGGAGCATAAATAAATAGAGTTTCAGATGCGATTTTTTCTTGTTTGTGTTTGGCTAGACTTTTAAGCGTTTTCATATTATGAAGACGATCTGCAATTTTTATTATAATAACTCTTATATCATCATTAAGAGTTAAAAGCATTTTTCTAAAGTTTTCAGCCTGAAGAGAATCGTAGTTATCTTTTTTTAAATTTGATATTTTTGTTAGTCCAACCACAATCTTTGTAACCGTCTTTCCAAATAAATTTTCAATTTGACTAATAGTATATTTCGTGTCTTCAAGAACATCATGTAGTAGTGCTGCAGCAATTGAAGTTGAGTCTAGCCCAATTTCATCAGCTACAATTTTTGCAACGCCGATTGGGTGAAAAACGTAGGCTTCTCCTGATTTTCTTCTCTGATTTTTGTGAGCATCAACAGAAGTATCAAAAGCTAAACGAATTAATTTTTTATCACGGGCTGTAAGGCTTTGATAGCTTACTTTTAGTAATTCCTTATACTGTTTAGCAATTTCTTTGTTTTCTAAAGTATCATCTACTAACATAATTAGATGAAGTTAACTTTTTCTTTTGGTAAGACCAAAGATTTTAATTTTCTAAAGCGTGCTTCATCAGTATAGCTGCAGCTACTGACACATTCAAAGAATCTATATTGTTATTCATATTAATTTTGACAACCTCTGATGAGTTTTCAATCCAAATTTTTTCAAGTCCTTTTGATTCACTTCCAACAACAATAGCGCAAGGCTTTTTGTAATTTGCTTTGTTCATTGATATTGAATTAGTTGTTATTGCTCCTGAAATTACATTAATTTTATTTTTTGAGAAGTAAGTTATTATTTCATCTGAGTTTGAAATTATAATTGGAATATTAAAAACTCCACCTAAACTTGACCTTATAACATTAGGATGGTATATGTCAGTTTTAGGATTAGTCATTATAAAAGCGGATATACCTAAGGCTGAAGATGTTCTTAACAGTGCACCAATGTTTCCTGGTTTTTCTATTGATTCAGCGACTAATATTATCCCCTTAGAATTTAATTTAAAATCATCAAGTGCATGTTTTTTTGATATTCCAAGACCTATGTACTTTTCACTTCCAGAGCGTATAGTTATTTTGTCAAATAATTTGTTTTCAATTGTTATAAAATCTGATATATTTTCATCAAAGTCAATAAAAATATTTGATGATCCTTCGCGTATAAAAATAATTTTAAAAAAATACTTTCCAAGCAAAGCCCTTTCAATTTCTCTTTTACCTTCAACTACAAAAAGGTTTTGATTTTTTCTTTCTCTTGACTTTTTTTGTAAAGACAACAGATTCTTAATCAATGGGTTTTGTAAACTTGAAATTATTTT
This sequence comes from Candidatus Marivariicella sp., assembly GCF_983056325.1. Lineage (NCBI taxonomy): Bacteria > Pseudomonadati > Bacteroidota > Flavobacteriia > Flavobacteriales > Flavobacteriaceae > Candidatus Marivariicella > Candidatus Marivariicella sp. The sequence goes on from NZ_CEZOWA010000007.1 coordinate 79,156, forward strand.
CAAATTAGATTATAATATTGAGTGTGAATTATTTTTCACTAAACTTTTTTGAATAACGATTCCATAGTTTAGTTTGATGTGTTTCCAAACTTATTTCTCTTCCACTGATAAAAGCGTTAGAAAGTATATTGGTCCTCATATCTAGAGCATCTCCTTTTGAAATAAATAGAGTGGCGTCTTTTCCAATTTCTAAGGTGCCTAAACGATTGTCAATTCCAAGAATTTTAGCAGCATTAATTGTTATCATTTTAATTGCCTCCTCCTTATCTAGCCCATACGCGGAAAAACTACCTGCATAAAAAGGAAGATTTCTAGTATTCATTCTTTCCATTTGACCACTTGGATCTATACTCACAATAAGTCCTTTTTCAATTAATTTATTTGCTAATTTAAATGTTAATTTAGGATCTTGATCTTCATTGTCAGGCAATCTATGAGGTCTAGAGATAATTACAGGTATATTATTTTCTTTTAAAAAATCTATTTGATTTATAGATTGTTCTCCATTAACTAATACTATGTTTTTTATTTTATGCTTTTTTAGAAAGCTTATACCGTCAACTATTTGTTTCTCATAGCTTGCATGAATATATATTGTCTTTGATCCATTAAAAATACCTTTCATAGCTGAATAGGGGAGGTGTTTAGGTTTTTGACCCGAGTAAACCTTTGAATTTTCAAAAAAGTTTTCAATTTCTAACATAGACTTAGAATATTCCTTATTTTCCTTTAGAGATGGATCTTCTCCAAGCCACCATCTTCCCCGTGAATATGGAGACGGCCAGTTTAAATGAATACCTTCATCAGGTTTAATAAGTGCATCTTCCCAGTTCCATGCGTCTAGTTGCATTACAGATGAGCTCCCTGAGATAGTTCCACCTCTTGGGACTACTTGTGCTATTAAAACTCCATTTGGTCTAACACTTTCTATTACTTTTGATTCTGCATTATATGCAATTACACTTCTTACATGAGGAAGAAAGTCTCCTAACTCATCTTCATCATCAGAAGCTCTTACTGCATCAATTTCAACTAGTCCTAAAGTTGAATTTACTGCGATGAAACCAGGATATATATGTTTTCGGTCCGCATCAATTATTCTAGTAGTTTTTTCTGATAAAAGCAATGTTGAAAGATTTTCTTTTGAAATATTATTACCAACATAATTAATTTTACCATTAGAGAATCCAAGAGTACCATTTTCAACTACAGTTCCATCGCCTATGTGAATAAAAGCGTTGGTGATTAGTATATCTTGAGTTTGATTTTTTGCAGGAGTTTGTTGTCCTAAAACAAGGTTTATAGACATAAAACATAATAAAGTGATTATTTTTTTCATAATTTTTTAATCTAAAGTTTCACAATGGAATTCTCTTTTAATAATATTTTTTGGACTTTGAGTAGGAGCTCCCTTACTAGATGCGTCAAGCATTTGGCCTATTAAAATATTTCTTTCTTTTTCTATGGATTTTATTTTTTCTGAAATCTTATCAGCAGAATAATAAGTTTTTCCCTTAATTATTGTTTTTTCAGCTTTTGCATAAATTGACATTGGATGATCAGACCACAAAACTAAATCTGCATTTTTTCCAACTTTAACACTGCCAACTTTATCCTCAATATGTAATAGTTTAGCTGGATTTAATGTGACAAATTTCCATGCATCCTCCTCTGATACTCCACCGTATTTAACTGCTTTAGCAGCCTCTTGATTTAGTCTCCGCGACATTTCAGCACTATCAGAATTATAAGCCACCAAAACTCCAGCATTATGCATTATTGAACCGTTATAAGGTATCGCATCATTAACTTCAAACTTATATGCCCACCAGTCTGAAAATGTTGATGCACCAACTCCATGCTCTTTCATTTTATCGGATACTTTATAGCCTTCAAGTATATGTGTAAAAGTATTTATTCTAAAATCAAATTGTTCGGCTACTTTCATCAGCATATTAATTTCACTTTGAACGTATGAATGACAAGAAACAAATCTATCCCCTCTCAAAATCTCCCACAAAACTTCCATTTCAACATCATAACGAGGGGAATAAGTTCTTGATTTTAATTTTAAGGATAGATTATTATATTTAGTCCAATTTTCTCCATACTCTTTGGCTCTTTGAAAATTATCAACAAATACTTGTTCGACTCCCATTCTTGTTGATGGAAAACGCGATGGACGGTTTGATCTAGATTGTTTTACGTTTTCTCCTAAGGCAAATTTTATAAATGGATCTGCATCTTCATACAACATATTATTTGCAGTCTCTCCCCATTTTAGGTTAATTATTGCAGATTGTCCACCAATTGGATTGGCTGATCCGTGAAGAATTTGAATTGTTGTAACACCACCAGCAAGATTTCTGAAAATATTTATATCGTCTGGATCAATAACATCTTCAATGCTAACTTCTGCTGACGAATTGTGCCCTCCTTCATTAATACTGGATGCGCCTATATGGGAATGTTCATCGATAATACCACTTGTCAGATGTTTACCAGTTGCGTCGATGACTTTTATACCATTGATTTCCTCAATATTTTTCCTAACAGAATTTATTTTACCATCAATAATTAAAACATCAGTATTTTTCATAATACCTTCTTTTTCATTTGTCCATACTGTAGCATTTTTAAATAAAATGTCTTCTTGTTTTGGTAAAAATGTATTTCCAAATGCATTATTTGGATAGGAGGTTGGAACAGGTTCATAAAATAATTTTTCTTTTAAAATATCTGTTTTCTTTTTTGATTCTAAAACAATCTCAACAGGTTTGGCTTCCCAAAGTATTGATTTTCCTTTAAAATCAATGCCATTACCTTTTAAAGATCCGTTATCAGGTATTTTACTATTAAATTGGGCGAATTTCCCTTGTTTTTTATCAATAATTGTCAAATCTAACCAGCCATTATTATACTTAGATTTTGTAGAAAATTTAGTGGAATCTTTTTTAACTGTTATATTTAATTTTTTGTCACTCCCCTTTATTACTAGGTCAAAAGAATCATTATCAATTAAAAGATCGTACTCACCATCGATATTAATAATATTTTCGTTCAATAAAATATGCGGTTTGCCTTGATTCCAATTCTCCGTTATAATTGTTTTGTCTTTAAATAGTTCGCCAGAAGTTACTATGAAATTAGCTAAACTATTTATTTTAAGAGCTCCTATTTTACCCTCCATTTTTAAAACCTTAGCCGGATATATTGTAAGTGCTTTTAAAGCAGTAACAGGATCTAGACCGTATTGAATTGCTTTTTTAATATTACTAAAAAATTCCTCTGACGACTTTAAATTATTAGTTGTAAAAACAAATGGTATATTATATTTAGCAACTTTTGCCGGGTTAGACGGGGCTTGACTCCAATACCTCATCAAACTCAATGGGACTTGTTTTGTTAATAAAGGATCAGATACATTTAAAGCTTTTGGGAAATTTAACGGAAGAATTAACGTAATACCATTTTGTTTTAATTCTACTAAATTTTCATATTCTTTTCCACTTCCAAGTATGGCAAAATTGTCACCCATTTCTTTACTTAATTTAATGGCTCGAATAGTATTTAATTTATCACCCCCAGCATCAAATATTTTTGGTAATTTTTTGTTTTCAATAATGGCTTCAATAGACATGTCACTAGTTAATGAATTTCCAGATTCATACCATTTAGTATCATAATTTAGTTGACGAATCAGTGCAATAGAGCCCATTATTGAACCTGGATAGTTTTGGTTTGAGCTAGTACTTTTTTTGAATGAGTAGTGTTCAGTTGATCTTTTTGATAATATTCTTTTACTATCATTTTCATGGTCGTTGAGACTCAATAATAGGCCAGTCCCTCTGTGAATTCCGTCTGCCCTGTGACTATTTACAATTCCAAAACCCATTTTTCTAATTTTAGAAGCAGAATTTTTGTCATATTTATAGTCGCTAATACTGTTATAATGACTTAATATATGATCATTCCAATAATATCCTTCTCTACTGGGGCCAAATTGGGAGCTTCTACCAAAAGATGTGGTTTTTTTAACTTTTTTAATACCAAATTCAGAATAGAGATCTATGAAAGATGGATATATGTGTTTTCCTGATTTATCATAAACTCTTGTGTTTTCTGGTATTTGTATGTTTTCACCAACATTAATAATGATTCCATTTTTTTCTAAAATTGTAGCATTATTAATTACAATTTCAGGAGAAACATGAACAGTAGCATTTGTAAATGCTTGGTAGATGTTTTTAGTTGTTTTTACTCCTGAATTATTAGGAAAATAGCTTTGAGCTGATGCAAATGATACTGTTATTATAAAAAGAAAAATATATTTTTTCATTTAATTAGTTAATTATGTTAATCAATTTCTAAAGTAATAATTTTTTTTGTTGGATAGCATTTTTTAAATCAAAAATCACAAGTGAAACCATCTCATTATAACTTAAGACTCCTAGTTTTTGATTGTTAATTTTAAGAAAGCGATCATAGAACTTTTTAAAGATAGGCTCAAAAGGATTTTGATATTTTTTCCAAAAAGTATTAATTGATTTAAAATTTTTCTTCACACCCAAATGAATATTTTTTGACAGCAATTTTGACCTTTCCTTGTTTTTTCCATATAAATCATTTAAACAATATCTTAGTGCAAAACTATATCCAGCATATTGTATATATTTATTTTTATTATTGGATGTTATTTTATAGGCCCAATAGTTTGATTCATTTTCTCTTGCAATACCATTTTGATGAGATTGCTCATGAACAATAGTTGTTAAATAACTAATCATTGGGATTTTTTCATTAACCTGTGCCTCTAATGTAAATGGATTTAAATATCCTGCATAGCCCATATAACTTATAAGTGAACTCAGCATAGAATTTTTTACAATATCATTTTTTTTATTTGTCAATAATATTCTTGCTTGCTTTTTATTAAATGGAAACTTAACAGGTGTAGAGTCGTTTATTGAAAGTTCGGAGTGTAAATCATTTGTTTTTCTTATTAAATATAAAACAACCTTTTCTAATTCCTCATCGCTATATTGGGTGTCTATATTTAATTTAGATTCCAGTGATTCAGAATGATAATTTAATCCCCATGATATTTGAAAAAAAATATGAACAACACTTAAAAATAAAAACACATCTTTTAAAAAATAAAATTTATAATTTAAGTAGAAAAACCTATTTTTAAAAAAATAAGTAATTGTTAAGATTACAACTAATAGATATATTAAATCGCCGACAGAAAATGAAAATATAGAAAAAAAACTTTTTCTTAACTCTGAGAGGTGCTTAAAATTATTAATATATAAAGTGATGAAATACGAGTTTTTAAAATCATCATTTTGAATAATAATAAATTGAAACGGAAGTGATAATATCAAAAGCCATTTAACAAAAGTTATTGTGTACGGCTCCCTTAACTTACTCACTATTTAGTCAACTGATTTAATACTCAACAACTCTAATTCAAAAATCAATGTTGCATTAGGAGGTATTACTCCTCCAGCTCCTTCGCTTCCATATGCTAGATTACTTGGGATAACAAGTTTTGCAGAAGCACCTTCGCTTAGAAGGCTAATACCCTCATCCCATCCCGGAATAACTCTTCCGGTTCCTAACAGAAACTCTATTGGCTGTTCTCTCTTGTAGGAGGAATCGAAAACAGTTCCATCTAAAAGCATTCCTTTGTAATGAACAGATACCATATCTCCTGTGTTGGGTTTTTTATCATTACCATCTTTAATTATTTTATAATATAATCCTGAAGATGTTTTTCCCATATCCTTAGTTTGCTCTTCAAGCTGAATTTTTAATTCTTTAATTGCTATTTTTTCTAATTCAATCTTTTCATTTAATATTTTTTTAAAAACTTTTGGAGCATTAAATTTTTTGGCTTTTTTACCTTTTCTAATAATCGATAGTTTTAAAATAGTGTCGTTTTGAATTATACTATCAACTACTTCTTGACCTTTAATCACTTTGCCAAAAACTGTATGTTTTCCGTCAAGCCAAGGAGTCGCCTTGTGAGTTATAAAGAATTGACTTCCATTAGTTGCAGGCCCAGCGTTAGCCATAGATAGTATACCTGGTCCAGAGTGAGTTAGATCTGTAAATTCATCTCCAAATCTGAATCCAGGACCACCTTGTCCGGTTGCAGTTGGATCACCTCCCTGTATCATAAAATCTTCAATTACTCTGTGGAAAAGTAGTCCATTGTAATATTTTTCTCCCTTAAAACTCGATGTTAAATCTTCACTTGGATGGTTACCTTCAGCTAGGGCAACAAAATTAGAAACAGTGAGTGGAGTTTTTTCATACTCTAACAAAAGTCTAATTTCACCTTTGTTAGTAATCATATCAGCATATAATCCAGGTTCTAGATTTGCATTTTGATCATCACAAGAGTTCAAAAAAATAGGCAAAGAAAATAAAATTGAAAGTAAATATTTATTCATTTTTAATGGTTTTAATTATATGATAATGATACTAATTTTATCGTAAATCTCAAAGGTTGGTTGGGACCTATTTTTTCAAAATCTCCTTGATAACCGTAACAAAAGTGAGATGGAAATAAAAAAACACCTGTTTCTCCTTCAGATAAAAATTTAACCCCTTCTCTTAGAGCAGGTATAACTTCTTCTTTATCTACAATAAATTTAAATAATCGTATTTCATCTTCACTATATAAAAGATTCCGATATAAGTCTTCAATTTTATATTGAATCTCAACAGTATCGCCCCTCTTTGCCAAAACTCTTTTACTTTTCTTGTTTTCGATAGAAAATAAAAAGCCCAAGTTTGAAACTGAGTATGAATTAATAGTATCTAATTTTCTGGCTTTATTGATAAGGTTTTGCTCAGCTTTGACTCTCGATTTGTTTCTTTCAGCAGAATTTTTTAAAAAAACGGACATGCTACTATTTATGGGTTTTCTAGGCTGAATATCTTGGCAACTTAGACCAAGTAGACAAAAAAAAATTAATAATATTAGTCTGATTTTCAATTGAAAGATTTTAAATGAGTAATAAGTTTATTTTTTGTTTTAGTCATATTTTCTCTTGAAACTCCTCCTGCTGCATTATGGTGTCCACCTCCATTAAAATGTTTTTCAGCAAAAATATTAACCGGAAAATCTCCTTTGGATCTAAACGACATTTTGATTATACCTTCTTCTCTACTTTCTATTAAAATAACTGATAAATCAACTCCTTTTATACTTAACCCGTAATTGACAAATCCTTCGGTATCTCCTTTACTGAAGGAACACTCATCAAGTTCTTCTTGATTCAATGTAATTATAACATAAGGAACACCGTCTATTTTCAAAATGTTTTTTAATGCAATTCCAAGTAGTCTTAACCTATTATATGAGTAGGTGTCGTATATATTTTGATGAATCTCAGAGTTATTAGCTCCTTTTTCAATTAATTCTGCAATAATTCTATGCGTATTGGATGTGGTTGAAGGAAATCTAAACGAACCTGTATCAGTCATAATTCCAGTGTATAAACAGGAAGCTATTTCAGAATTAATTCCGTTAGGATCTATATAATCTATTAAATTATAAATCATCTCACATGTAGAGCCTATTTTAGGATCAGATAGTTTTAAATCAGAATATTCTTTTGGTTTTTCATGATGATCAATCATTATGATTTTTCCTTTTGACTTTTTAATAACCCCCGACATATCTCCAGATCTTAAAAGATCGTTAAAATCTAGTGTGAAAACCAAATCTGCACTTTCAATTTTTTGGCTTGCTTCTTCAGTGTTATTTTCAAAATTCAAAATGGTATGTTCTTCCGGCATCCATTTTAAGAAGTCTGGATAATTGTTAGGAGAAATAACAACAGATTTTATTTTTTTATTTTTTAAAAAAATATTCAAAGCCAGGCAACTACCTAAAGCATCTCCGTCGGGATTTTTGTGAGGAATAACGACACAATTTTGAGATTTCTCGATAAGGGTTTTAATCTTAAATTCTAAATTATTATTTTTCATATAGATTAGATATACAAAGATAACTATACTTTTTTAATGTTAATATTTTTGAGATTGATTCAAATGATTAACTTTGTTTCAAATAATATAACATGTCAAAAAGTATCACTTTTTCCATGATTAAACCTGATGGTGTTGAAAATGGTCATATTGGTTCAATTTTAGAAAAAATTAATAAAGCAGGGTTTAAAATTTTAGCACTAAAATTGACTCATTTAACAATTAATGATGCTCAGAAGTTCTATTCTGTTCATAAAGAAAGACCCTTCTATAATGAATTGGTAACCTTTATCACAAGAGGTCCAATTGTTGCAATAATTTTAGAAAAAGAAAATGCTGTAGATGATTTTAGAACTTTAATAGGGTCAACAAATCCTAAAGAGGCCGCCGAGGGAACAATTAGAAAGTTATTCGCAAGTTCCGTTGGTGAAAATGCTATACATGGATCTGATTCTAATGATAATGCTTCGATTGAAAGCGGCTTTCATTTTTCAAACAGAGAAATTTTTCAATAAAAAATAATCTTTTTTATTTCTTCGCTTTCCATTTTTTGATTTAATAGTTTTTTAATTTTCAACTCTCCAAATCTAAGTTCTATCTTAAGAGTAGGGCTTTTAATTTTAATATACAATACGGACTTTTCTAGTTTTACTTTTTCTGTGTAAGCACTAATGTTTGGTCCCATTATTTCTCCCCACAAAGTATTAATCTTTATATGATTAAGTCCTTTTGCAATGGGTTTCTGATTTGCAATCTGACTTAACACCTCCGAAAGCTTTTGAGCTTCGAATTTTCTTTTACTCATAATTTATGGACTAAATTTTTTATAGTGGTATTTTTTATCTTTAATTTTTAAAATTAGTGAAACACTATCAACTTTAACAATCATTTCATTCCAATTATGCCATTTAGTTTTAAAAAACAAAAATGAGTTTTTATCGTTACTTTTAATTTTAAAAAAAGTGGTGTCGTTCGATGTTTCAAAAATATCATTAATAGAGGGGGCAACTTTTTTTCTCCATCCGAAATTCCCATCTGTATAATAATAATCTAACAAAAAAGATCCTCCTTTAAGTCTGAATATTTCATTTTGTTTAGAAACAAAATCAATTTTCCAATACCCATTCAAATCAACTATATTTATTTTTTTAGAAACATCACAATTCGTTAATAATAAAAGAAGCAGTATTTGAAAAAAAAAATTTAACTTTTGTAGCATCCCGTTTTTAAATTAGTTTATTTAATTACTAAATGTTATAAATTTTAAATTCAGATTTGATTGATTTTAAGGCCATCAGAGTTCTGTCTTCATGTGTGTCAGTTAAAAAAATTTGACCAAACTCTTCATCAATCATTAACTTCAACAAGTTGGTAACTCTATTTTGATCAAGTTTGTCAAAAATATCATCCAATAGTATGATAGGTGATATCCCTTTTTTACTTCTTAAATAATCAAACTGGGCAATTTTCAAAGCTATTAGAAATGTTTTTTTTTGGCCCTGACTTCCAAATTTTTTAATTGGTTTTTCATAAATTAAAAAATCTAAATCATCTTTATGTATTCCTTGAGTTGTATGCTGAAAACTCCTATCTTTTTTTATAGAACCTTCAAGTATCTCCAATAGGGTATTATCATCTAGGGAACTTGTATAATTTAATTGCACTTTCTCATTTCCGTTGTTTATAGTCTCATATCTTTTTGCAAACAATGGAGAGAAAACTTTCATAAACTCCTTTCTTTTTTTATGAATTGGCTGACTTAGAGTATGCAATTGTTCGTTATATATATCAATTGCTTTTTGATCAAAAATATGATTTAAAGCAAAGTACTTCAGTAGTGAATTTCTTTGGGCTAAAATCTTACTATAATTAATAAGATTTATGAGATATTCAGATTCAACTTGCCCCAAAATACCATCTACAAATTTTCTTCTTAAACTACTCCCTTCATTTATTAAATCAATATCATCTGGCGATATCATCACCAGAGGTATTAATCCAATATGTTCAGAAATTTTTTTATATATTTTATTATTTCTTTTTAAAATTTTTTTTTGTCCTTTTTTAAAACTGCAATTGACTTTTTCATTTCTTGATTTTATGTTAAAATCACCTTCAATAAAAAAAAAGGTTTTATCAAATTGAATATTTTGAACCGATGTTGGATTGAAATAACTTTTCCCATAAGCTAGGTGGTAAATTGAATCAAGAATATTTGATTTTCCCACCCCGTTGTTTCCAACAAAACAATTTATAGGAGATTTAAAAACAAAAGATTCTGAACTTAAGTTTTTATAGTTTGTAAGTTTAAGCTTGTTAAGTAGCATGTAAGCAAATATAATAGTCTATTTCATAATATCTTAAATTTTACAACTATTGTTAAATACATTTTAAAACTAATAAAAAAAGGCTATTTTTGAATGTTAAAATTTAAATAATGGCTACATATCAAAAAAGAGGACAAAAACGATCTAGTAAGGCTCAGATAGATCAAAATTCAAATGACAAAAGTGCAACTGCTGAAGTTTTTGAAACTCTTGATTCTACTGCTGGTAGGACGGAGACGATAGTTGCTAGATACCAGAATCATATATTGATTGTTGTTGGCTCAATCGTATTAATTACATTAAGTTATTTAGGATATGATAAATTCATTTTGGAACCAAGGAATAGTGAAGCTGTTAGTGAGTTAAATAAAGCTCAATATTATTTTGAAATCGCTTTAAATAGTTCAAATTCTGATTCGCTATATCAAAGAGCATTAAACGGAGGTGAAGGTAGATACGGTTTTTTAGATATTATTGAAAATTATCCTGGAACATCTGCCTCCAAGCTTGCCACTTACAGTGCAGGGATGTCTTATTTAAACATCAAGGATTATGAAAATGCTATAAAGTATTTGGATAAATTTGATTCAGATGATATAATGTTAAGTGCACTTGCAAAAGGGGCTATTGGTGATGCTTTTGCACAACTGGGACAGAATCAAGAAGCTTATGAATACTATGTTAAAGCATTTAATGCAAGTAGTAATAGCTACAGTACCCCAAAGTATCTCTATCAAGCTGGAATGTTAGGTTCAGAATTAGGAAAAAAATCTTCCTCAATAGAGTTTTTTAAGCGTATTAAACAAGAATTTCCAGGAGTTTCAGAAGCTCAGTTGGTTGATGTCCAAATTGGTCGTCTTGAAAATATAAAATAATGTCTTCTCTACTAAATAATTTATCAAATTATAATTCTGTTTCAATACCAGATGGAGAAGGGTTAAAAATTGTGATAATTGTTTCTGAATGGAATTCTCAAATAACAGAACAGCTTTATGATGGAGCAGAGTCTACTTTGCTTCAAAATAATGTTCTAAAATCCGATATCTTAAGATGTAATGTACCTGGAAGTTTTGAGCTAGTGTATGCTGCTAAATATTTCCAGGATAAAAAATTTAATGCTGTTATTGTAATTGGTAGTGTTATCAGGGGAGAAACAAAACATTTTGATTTTATCTGCCAGGCTGTTTCCAACGGTATAGCTAACTTAAATTCATATGGAATTTGTCCTATAATTTTTTGTGTATTAACAGATAATAATATTAATCAAGCTAAAGATAGAAGCGGAGGGAAGCATGGAAATAAAGGTGTTGAAGCAGCAGTTAGTGCCCTCAAAATGTCAAAATTAGTCTAAATACTTATCTTATTTAAAACTATATTTAATCTTGTAAAGAATATACAAACTTGAAATCCAATCTTTTTAAATTAAACAAAAATAAACGGTACAATTATACTCCCAGGTATTATAAAGGAAAAGATACAGGAAATATATATAATTTTGATTCTAAGTTTTCTAAGTATAGGGATATTCCAAATAAAAATGATTTTGGGAGTTCTTGGCAAGATGTTAGAATTAAAATGAGGTCCAATACTAACAGGTCAATATCACCAACTTTAGTTTTAATTATCGTTATCCTTTTTTTATTTTTCCTATATATTATTGACTTTGATTTATCCATCTTTTCTAAAAATTAATGACAAAAAGTATAGCATTATTACCGGAACATGTTGCTAATCAAATAGCAGCAGGAGAAGTTATTCAGCGACCATCGTCAATTGTTAAAGAGTTGATGGAAAATGCTATTGATGCAGGTGCTACAAATATTAACCTAATCATTAAAGATTCGGGTAAAACTTTAATAAAGGTAATAGATGATGGATGTGGGATCTCAAACACTGACCTTTCATTAGCATTTCAAAGGCATGCCACATCTAAAATTTCAAATGCTAAAGACTTATTTAGTTTAAAAACTAAAGGCTTTAGAGGAGAGGCACTTGCATCTATTTGTGCAATTTCTCATGTTTACACTGTATCACGAACTCCAGAGGACAGTACTGCAAAATTTATAAAGATAGCTGGGAGCAAAATTGAAAATGAGGACTTTACAGTAGCAAATATTGGAACTTCATTTTCTGTAAAAAATTTATTTTATAACATTCCTGCACGTCGAAATTTTCTCAAATCTGATTCGGTTGAACTCCGACACATAATTGATGAATTTCATAGAGTTGTTCTTGCCCATCCAGATATTAATTTTTCTTTTTCACAAAATGGAAAAGAAATTTTTGAGTTAAAAAAAACTAATTTTAGAAAAAGAATATCTTCCGTTTTTGGATTGAAAGTTGCTAACCTTTTGGTTCCTATAAGCGAAGACACTCCTGTTGTTAAAATAAGTGGCTTTGTTATTAAACCCTTAGGATCAAGAAAGTCGAGAGGTCAGCAATTCTTCTTTGTGAATAATAGATTTATTAAAAGTCCATTCCTAAATCATTCTGTAAATTCTGCATTTGAAGGTTTATCTCAT
>NZ_CEZOWA010000007.1:92021-100422 GCF_983056325.1 Candidatus Marivariicella sp.
GGTTTATTGTCCTCTGGATATTATCCTGGTTATTTTATACTTCTTGAAATAGACACAAATAAAATTGATGTTAATATTCATCCAACTAAAACTGAAATAAAATTTGAAGATGAGCAAAGCTTATATTCTATTCTTAGATCAACTATTAAACATAGTTTAGGAATTTTTCAAGTCACTCCAACTTTAGACTTTGATAGGGATTCTTCAATGGATACTCCTTATTCATATAAAGAAAGGGCACCTACTAGTCCAAATATTTCTGTAAACTCATCTTTTAATCCTTTTAAAGATGATTTAAAAATATATTCATATGATTCAAAAAAAGATACTACTCAAATCGAGTTTGAATCTGAAAGTGTCCAGGAGATTTTGAATATAGATGATTATGATTTTAATCCCAAACAAATAAAAGTTTTTCAACTTTTTAATAAATACCTTGTAACAGCCTTACCATCAGGATTAATGATTATAAATCAAAAAAGAGCTCATCAAAGGGTTATTTATGAGGAGCTATTATCTAATTTATCGTTAGAAAAAATCCCAAGTCAAAGTTTGTTATTCCCTTTTGAAATATCAGTGGATTCATCAGAATTGACATATTTTTTTGATAATGTCACCGAACTCTTAGCCATGGGTTTTGAGTTTAACATGAAAGAAAAATCCAAAGTCATTACATTCACAGCAATTCCAGTTTTATTTGATAAAAATCAAGTGGAACAACTGTTTGAAAACTTTTTTTCTGATAAATTCAAATATGAAGGTTTTAGTAAAGCAGATGTTATTTCAAAAAAATTATGTAGGTCAATGACTATAAATAATGGAAAATCTTTAAATATCGAAGAGCAACAGCAGCTTCTAGCTTCTTTATTTGCTTGTAAAGAAAAAAATCTATCTCCATTTAATCGTCCTATTTTCATTAATTTTGACATGCAAGAAATCGATAAAAAAATCAATTAATGAGATCAGCCTCAGAGACTGTTAAGCACTTACTGATAATCAATACTATATTTTTTTTAGCTACACTATCCTTAGGTGAATATAGTTATGATTTATTTGCGCTACATTACTTTGATTCTCCAAAATTTCAATATTGGCAAATAATATCTCATATGTTCATGCATGGAGATTTCTCTCATATATTATTTAATATGATTGGACTTTGGATGTTTGGTACTCCAATTGAGCAGATGTGGGGTAAAAATAAATTTATTTTCTTTTATTTGTCAACTGGTTTTGGAGCTGCAGCATTACAAATGTTGTTGTATAGTTTTCAAATCAATCAAGCCAATGAGTTATTTTTGAGCTTAAAAGTTGATCCTTCAATTATTTCAGAATTTTATTCTTCCTCAAGACTTCCATCAGATATTATTAATTTAATTGAAGTTGAAACCCTTCAAAGTGCATATTCTTCATATAATTCTGTTTTAGTTGGGGCTTCTGGTGCTTTATATGGAGTTTTGGTTGCGTTTGCAATGTCTTTTCCCAACACTCAACTTATGCTTCTTTTTCCTCCAATACCCATTCGAGCCAAATATTTAGTTCCTTTACTTATTGGTGCTGATGTATTTTTTGGTTTCTCATCTTATTCTATCGGTCCAATTGCCCACTTTGCTCATGTTGGTGGTGCTCTAACTGGTTTCATAATGTTTCAGTATTGGAAAAAAAATCAATTTAACAATAAACGTTGGGATTAATGATCAGTTGGATATATTTAAAAAATAGATACTATCAATTTTCAATTTCTGAAAAATTAATTTTTATTAATGTTCTGTGTTTTTTTGTGCCATTTATTATAAACACCTTACTCTTCCTTTTTAATATTTCATTTGGAGGGATAATTTATTGGTTTGAATTATCGCCAAATCTAGGGGCTTTATTATTCAAACCGTGGACTTTACTAACATATTCATTCTTTCACACAAGTATTTCTCACTTATTTTGGAATATGCTATTGTTATATTATTCTAGTTCAATATTCCTAAATCTTTTTAAAAAAGAAACTTATATTAACACCTATTTATTGGGAGTATTATTTGGAGGAATCCTTTTTGTATTAAGCTACTTAATTTTCCCTGTTTTTCAAGGTAGTTTCCCTTCAATGATTGGAGCCTCGGCAGGAGTAATGGCTGTCTTGATATTTGTTTGTAGATATAGTCCTGAAAATGAAATAAGACTTTTATTTTTTAATGTAAAATTGAAATATATTGGAATTGCTCTTGTTGCAATTGATCTAGTAATGATTCCTTATGGAAATGCTGGTGGAAGAATTTCTCATCTAGGTGGTGCTCTATTCGGTTATTTTTATGCTAATAATATTTCTCAAGGAAATGATATTGGATATTTTTTTCAAAAATCATGGCAGTATCTTAGTTCACTTTTTTATAAATCTAATTTAAAAGCCGTTTACAAATCAAAAAATTCATCAAAAACTATTAAATACAATCAAGTTGAAATTGATGCAATTCTAGATAAAATATCTAATTCAGGTTACGAGAGTTTAACTAAAAACGAAAAAGAGACTTTGTTTAATGCTGGAAAAAAATAAAGCTATTTAGGAATAGATTTTATATACTCAGTGGCTTCAGGACCAATATTAAAAATAAGATCGATGATGCTTAGATCACTTTGAAACCCAATTTTTTCGTCAAAAACTTGAACGTAAGGTTTAAATCTTTTTAATTTAGTTTTTGGATCTATTAAGTAGTTGTTTTTTTTAAAATCATTATTATGATTAACTTTTTTAAGTTTTATAGGTAAATCCAGGATAATTAAAATTTTTCTCATTAATTCGATATTATATTGGAAAAGAAATCTATACTCTTCTATGAAAAAGGGTCTGAATTCATCTTTATAATACTCAAAAAAAGGAGAAGACCTGTAAGCAGTTTCAATTGATTTCCAATGATTTTTTTGCCAAGGAATTTCATTATGTATTTCAATATGCTCATCTTTTTGGCTAATTATATTTTTTGTTATTGGAATTATTAAATTTTGTCTTCCATTGGCTCCAGAAATCACACTCCTATTTCTATAAGTTTGTTTTTGATAATTTGTATTAACACACAACAATAGTTCGTTTTGATTTATAATGCTCTTAAAATAGCTTATTGTTGGTAAATATGCTGGTGTCAGCATCATGTTTTTTCTGTTTTATACTTTTTTCTTAAATAAATATATACTTGCCATATTCCAATAAATATTAAAAAGTGGGGAAGATATGAAGTTCTTTTTCCCTGACCATTTACAACTGAAAACACTCTGTCCCATCTAATTTTCCAATTAGTGACCCCATCATTAAAACCATCAATGCTCATCCATATAAAAACTGGCTTACCCATCACATGATCTTCAGGAACAAAACCCCAAAATCTACTATCCTCAGAACGATGCCTGTTATCTCCCATCATCCAATAATAGTTCTGCTTAAATGTGTAAGTCGAACTTATTTGATCCTCAATATAAAATATACCATTTTTTCTAACTACTACGTTCGATTCATATTCTTCAATTATTTTTTTATACAAGGGATATGTTTTTTCGTTAAGTGATATTTTAGATCCAATTTTTGGAATTACAATTGGACCAAAATTATCCTCATTCCAGTCAAATGTTATTCTGTTTGGAAAAAAACTTTCATTTGGAGTTTTAATCCTTGATATATTTCTAGAGATACTATCATATAATTTTGACTTTTTCAATTCTATAACCTTATTATAAGTTGAATTGATAACTTTTTCTTTAGATATCAATTCAGACACTTGAAGCCCTAGTGATTTAACGAGTTTTATAGGTAATCCTTTTGAATTAGTATATACGGAGAAATCATCAACAGTTCCCGCCCTTCCTGAAATGTATGGCAGAAGTGACTCAAAGGAGCTTTGAGTGATATTTCTAATCTTATATTCCCTCTCAAAATCATCTATTTTGTACTTAAGAAGGTTCTTAGAAGAGACTCCGTTGTAGCTATAAACAGTGTATGTGTGTTGAATTCTTGCCCATTCAGGTAAAATATTTTGTGAGTTATTAATTAAAATATTTCCATTTCTAATTTCTAAAGTATCTCCAGAAATACCAACACAACGCTTAACATAATTTGATTTTTTATCTATAGGTTTTCTAACACCTTTTTCTCTAACAAAAAATTGTCTAACAGTATCTGCAGGCCAATTGAAAACTACTATATCATTTCGTTTTATTTTTTGAAAACCCGGGATACGTAAAAATGGTAATTGAGGTTTATTAAGATATGATCTTGTTTTTATTATTGGGATAGTATCATGAACCATTGGAAATGAAATAGGAGTAGTTGGAACTCTGGCTCCGTAATGGAATTTACTAACAAATAAAAAATCTCCAATTAATAATGATTTTTCCAGTGAACCTGTTGGAATTATAAATGGTTGAATAAAGTATGTGTGAACTAAAGTTGCTGCAACTATTGCAAACACCATAGAACTCAGCCACTCTCCGAAAGCTGATTGGTATTTAATATTTCCTTCATTAATATAATTTATATTTTTACTATAATTTAAATATGTTATGTAAAAACCAAGACTTATTAGTACTAATATGGATTGTAGAGTTGATTTTTTACCGAAACTTTTTATTGTTTCAATCCATATTACTCCAAACATCATTATGTTTATACCTGGCATAAATAAAAGAATAACCCACCATCTAGGTCTTTTTATTATATCCATTAATATTAATGCGTTGTATATAGGAACCAAAGCCTTCCATGATTTTTTTCCAGCAACGGCATATAATTTCCATGTTCCTAAAAAATGTATTACTTGAATACCCAAAATAAAAATCACCCATTCAATAAAGTTCATAACTGTAAATTATTTAATTTTTAAGACATCTGACATTGAAAAAATACCATTTTTTCCTTTTAGCCATTCAGCGGCAATAATAGCTCCTAAAGCAAAGCCAGACCTAGAAAAACTCATATGTTTAATACTTATTTCATCGAATTCTGAACTATAAAAAATACTGTGAGTACCGGGGATATCTTCTTTACGAATAGATTTAATTCTTAAAACATCCTTTTTGGCATCACTAGAACTCCACTCTTTATAACTAGAATTTGAAATGATATCATTTGCTAAAGATATGGCTGTTCCACTTGGTGAATCAATTTTTTTAAAATGATGAGCTTCAATCAACTCTGTAGAATAATTATGAGTATTCATAATTTTAGATAAGGACTTATTTAACTGAAAAAATAAATTCATTCCTAAACTAAAATTTGACGAATGTAAAAAACCAACTTTGTTTTTTCGTGCTATTTTTTCAATGTATTTCAAATCATTTGACCACCCTGTTGTACCGCTAACTACGGGAATATTCATTTTGATAGCTGCTTCTACGTTTTGCAATGCTGAAGTTGGAGTGCTAAAGTTAATAGCTAAATCTGCATAACTTATTTCACCTTCTGTATTTTTGTCAATTTTGCAAACAATTGTGTGCCCTCTTTTTAAGGCAATACTTTCTATAGCTTTTCCCATTTTCCCATATCCTAAAAGAGCTATTTTCACCTAATTATAAATTTAACTTGATTATAAATCCAATTGTTTCAGACTCACTTACGGGTTCAAAATTAATTTTAGGTTTAAAACTTAAATCATCATTCACATTAAACTGCATTAAGTGAGTACTAACATTTGCTTCAAGAATATTTAACATATAAGTTCCAATTATGAAAATAAATGACATATCTCTGTATCTTTTGTGAAAATCCATCCCTTTTAAGAGTTTGTCATTTTGAGGAATAAGATCTATATATTCATCATCTTTAAATCCGCTAATTCTTCTTTTATAGATTCCTCTATATTTATTGTACTCTCTCTTATTATAAACATATGAATATACTGCGCTACCAATGGCTGCATAAACAATTGGTACTTTCCATGCATTACCAGAATATACCTGACCAAGTCCAGGAAAAATAGCTGAATAAAATGCTGCTTTAGACGGGGCTAAAGGATCTGACATTAATTCTATTTTTCTTTTTTTTCTAGCACTTAGTTCTTGACAATAATTTTGACCACACCAAAAAAATAAAAATATAAAAAAAATAAACTTATACACTATTTTTAATTTTATTAAGAATACGGTTTAAATCTACTTGCGAGTCAAATGATATGCTCAAGGTGCCTTTGCCATTTTTGTTAATATTAACTTTAACCTCAGTCTCTAAAAACATCTTCAGACTTTTTGCGGTAGATAGAGTAAATTTTGGTTTATGTAAATTGGTCTTATTATTTGAATTTTTCAATTCATTTATTAAATTTTCAGTATTTCTGACAGATAATTCTTTTTTAAGTATTCTTTCGTATAATTTGATTTGGTTTTCATTATCGACACTTATCAAAGCCCTTCCGTGTCCCACCGAAATAAATCCATCTCTCAGCCCTGTCTGAATAATTGGGTCAAGTTTTAATAGTCTAAGATAATTTGTAATAGTACTTCTTTTTTTACCTACGCGGTCACTGAGCTCATTTTGTGTTAATTGAATCTCCTCTATTAAGCGTTTATAGGATAAAGCAATTTCGATTGGATCCAGATCTTTCCTTTGAATATTTTCAACAAGGGACATCTCCAAAGATTCTTTATCGTCAATAGATCTAACATAACAAGGTATCTTTTTTAAACCGATTAATTTAGATGCTCTTAATCTTCTTTCTCCAGAAACTAACTGATATGAATTTAAGTTCAGCTCTCTAACAGTTACTGGCTGAATAATTCCAAGTTCATTAATTGAAGATGCTAGTTCTGCTAAACCCTCTTCATCAAATTTAGTTCTTGGTTGAAAAGGATTAGTCGAAATATGCTCAACAGAAAGATCAATTATATTTCCATTATTTGAGTTAATTTTAATGTTTTTATCTCCATCTGAATTGTCATTTAGAAGAGCCGATAGTCCACGACCAAGAGCTTGTTTTTTTGGAGACTTTCCCATTTTAAATTTTATTTTTTTTAATCATTTCTGTAGCTAAGGAAAGATAGTTTTTAGCACCTTTACTTGATGCATCGTAGGAAATTATATCTTTCCCATAACTTGGTGCTTCTGCTAAGGTTGTATTTCGTTGAATAATGGTTTTAAATACCATTTTACTAAAATGCTTTTGAACTTCTTCAACTACCTGGTTAGAAAGCCTTAACCTAGTATCATACATTGTTAAAAGTAAACCCTCAATACTTAAATTTTTATTATGAATTTTTTGAACACTTTTTATCGTATTTAAAAGCTTTCCTAATCCTTCAAGTGCAAAATATTCACATTGAATTGGAATAATAACCGAATTGGAGGAAACAAGTGCATTTAAGGTAATTAATCCTAAAGATGGAGCGCAATCAATTATAATAAAATCATAATTATCTTTCACCTGAGTTAATGCTTCTTTAAGCATATATTCTCTTTTAGGTTTATCAATTAATTCAATTTCAGAAGCAACCAAGTCGATATTTGATGTAATTATATCTAGATTCGGAATTGATGTTTTTGTAATAGTATCTTTAGCAGATAAGGAATGTTCCAGTAGTCTGTAAGTTCCTTTAGTTTCTTTTGAAACGTCAAAACCTAATCCTGAACTTGCATTTGCCTGAGGATCAGCGTCTACAAGAAGAATTTTCTTTTCTAAAATAGCAAGTCCAGCAGCCAAATTAACAGTAGTTGTAGTTTTTCCGACTCCACCTTTTTGATTTGCAACGGCTATTATTTTACCCATCTAAATTTAATTTTCTCAATAAAAATACAATTATTTGAGTGCTTATGAAACTTATATATGACAATGATTTGTTAACATTTGTTAATCAAAATTTTGTTCACTCTCTATATAAAATATTGTTTCATTTTCCTTTTTTAGATTGTAATTTCTTCTCCCAAATACTTCTAAACTATCTGGATTTTTTAAAACTTCAATTATATTTTTGTCTTTAGCAATATTTTTTTTTAATTCTATTTCTTGTGATTTAAGACTATTTATCTCGTTATTAAGTTCATTATGAATTATCAGGGAGTGGGTATCTATTAAAGTCATCCATAGTAAAAAAAATAAAGTTATGATTAAATATTTCAGTTTAGAAATTTTATTAAAAAAGGAATTAAAAAATTTCATTTTTTAAATAGGGTTTATAATGTTAACTACATCTTGAATTGTAATCTGGTTCTTGTCTGAATTGCTCCAATTGTTTTTGATATAATTCAAAACATCCGAAATCTCTTCATCATCTAAACCTTGAGATATCATTGAGTTTCCCAAATATTCAACACCATTAACAATTATCGGTCTATTGGCTCCATACTTTATTATTGAAATACTTTCACTAATGTTTAACAGAAAGTCGGAATTATCAAGTGGGGGTATATTGTCTGTCAAGCCTTTGCCAAGAGGAC
>NZ_CEZOWA010000008.1:0-81397 GCF_983056325.1 Candidatus Marivariicella sp.
TTTTCAATATAAACACAATCATTTTTCGAGTTTGACTTCCATTCAACTCTTACTTTATCACCTTCTATAGCATCAATTTGAACACCAAGATAATCTGGTTGAATTGGAAGATGTCGTGAAAATCTTCTATCGATTAAAACTAATAATTCAATAATTGATGGTCGACCATAATAGTCAATGGCTGTCAAAGCAGCTCTTACACTTCGTCCTGTAAATAGGACATCATCGATCAAGACAACTTTCTTTTCTTCAACCTCAAATTTTAAATCAGTCGATTTAGCAAAGTGGATTTTCTCAGATCTTCTAAAATCATCTCTGTAAAAAGTAGTATCCAACTTTCCTACTTTAATGTTTTTAATCCCATATTTATTATTGAGTAGGAAAACAATTCGATCCAGTAAATTTACACCTCTTGGTTGAAGTCCAATTAAAACTGTATTTGAAAAATCTCCATGATATTCAAGAAGTTGACATGTTAGCCTGTTTAATAAAACATTAATTTTTAAATCGTTAAGTAAAATCCTATTCAACATTCTTTTAAATATAATTACAAAAATACCAAATTAATAAATGGAAAAAAAAAACCACTTCAAATGAAGTGGTTTTATGAGGATTATAATTAAATATATTATTTATCATCCATTTTTTGCTTTAGATCAGCCAGAGCATCTAAATCTCCCAAGGTAGTTTTTTCGTTATTGGTCGCTTTGACATGCTTTGTTGCCTTCTTTATATTTTTACGCTCTTGTTCTTTAAAAACTGAGGTGTGAGAGGCTAAAACCCTTTTAAATTCCTTATTAAATTCAATAATTTTAAAGCTAACTTCTTCTCCCTTTTCTAACTTCGAACCGTCTTCTTTTTCTAAGTAACGAGAAGGAACAAAAGCTGTAATATCATCATTAAAGGATATAGTGGCTCCTTTATCTACAATTTCTGATAAAGATGCAGTATGTATTGTGTCCAAAGCAAATTCTTTTTCATACTTGTCCCAAGGGTTGTCTTTTGTTTGCTTGTGGCCAAGACTTAACTTACGACCTTCTACATCTAATTCTAGAACAATAACATCTATTGAATCCCCGATAGATAAAATTTCTGATGGATGCTTAATTTTCTTAGTCCAAGAAAGATCAGAAATGTATACTAATCCGTCAATACCTTCTTCTAATTCGATAAAAACACCAAAGTTGGTAAAGTTTCTAACTATACCTTGATGTTTGGATTTTAGCGGATATTTTCCTGTTATATCAGTCCAAGGATCTTGGCTTAGTTGCTTGATTCCTAGTGACATTTTTCTTGAATCTCGATCAAGTGTAAGAATAACTGCTTCAACTACATCTCCAACCTTAACAAAATCTTGAGCTGATCTTAAATGAGTAGACCAAGACATTTCTGAAACATGAACTAATCCTTCAACTCCTTCTTCTATTTCGATAAATGCACCATAATCAGCAATAACTACAACTTTTCCTTTAATTTTTTCACCCTCTTTGACAGAGTCATTCAGACTGTCCCATGGATGGGTACTTAATTGCTTTAATCCAAGTTGTATTCTAGATTTATTATCATCGAAGTCAAGAATAACAACATTAAGTTTTTGATCTAACTCAAGAATTTCACTAGGATGATTGATTCTGCTCCAAGATAAATCAGTTATGTGAATTAGTCCATCAACCCCGCCTAAATCAATAAAAACTCCATAAGAAGTAATATTCTTGACTGAGCCTTCAAGCACTTGTCCTTTTTCTAATTGACCTATAATTTCTTTTTTCTGTTCTTCAATGTCAGATTCAATAAGGGCTTTATGTGAAACAACTATATTTTTAAACTCATGATTAATTTTAACAACCTTAAATTCCATAGTCTTGTCAACATACTGATCGTAGTCTCTAATTGGTTTAACATCGATTTGAGATCCAGGTAAAAAAGCCTCAATTCCAAATACATCAACAATCATTCCACCTTTAGTTCTGCATTTAACAAAACCATTAACAACTTCACCAGTGTCGTGAGCACTATTAACTCTGTCCCATGCTTTTATTACTCGTGCCTTTCTATGAGATAGAATTAATTGTCCTGTCCTATCTTCCCTAACATCAACTATAACTTCAACTTTATCACCAACTTTCAAACTTGGATTATATCTAAATTCATTTAATGATATAACACCTTCAGATTTTGCATTAATATCAATAATAGCTTCTCTATCTGTCATATAAACAACCTTACCCTCAATAACATCTACATCTGCGGTATCTACAAAATTTTCCTTAACTAAAGACTCAAATTCTTTTAATTGTTTGTCATCAATAATATCAATACCTTCTTGATAATTGTGCCAATTAAAGTTAGATAGAAAATCTTCTGCTGTGTTGGTTGTTGGTTTTGATTGGATTATTGATTGTTCACCAATTTGATCAATTTCTGAGACTTTTTTTGGACTAGCTTTTTTTGCCATAATGTTTCTTTTTGTATACTGTGTTCTGGAATCCTATTAATTTGAAAACATCAGTAGTGGTTTATAATAAAAAATTCCCTCAAGATTCCATTTCAACAAAGGGATTGCAAATTTAATCAAAAAGACCAATTAATGTTCTTTTATTTTTAAATTTTTAAACGTGAAGTATATTAATGAAATTATCTTCTGAACATATTCATTTGATTAACTTTGTAATGAATATTTACTTTTAATGAAAGAATTAAAATATCTAAACAAATACCTCTTAAAATATTGGAAAAAATTAGTTTTTGGTTTTTTCATAACTGTTATTGCAAGGATATTTTCTTTAATCGCACCCAGACTAATCGGTAATTCACTCACAGCTGTTGAATATTATTTTGAAACCAAATCATTAATAGATCTAGCATCCCTTAAAAGAACACTATTAATAAATATTACTATAATTATTGGAACAGCTCTGATTTCAGGTTTTTTTACATTTTTAATGAGGCAAGCAATAATTAATGTTTCAAGGTATATTGAATATGACCTAAAAAATGAGATTTTCATTCAATATCAAAATTTAAGTCAAAGTTTTTACAAAAATAATAGAACTGGTGATTTAATGAATAGAATTGGCGAGGATGTAGGAAAAGTACGCATGTATTTTGGGCCAGCAATCATGTATAGCATTAACACTATTGCACTTTTTGTTATTGTTATAGCTTATATGCTATCAGTTGCACCAAAATTGACATTTTACGCACTATTACCTCTTCCAATTCTTTCATTTATGATATTCAAACTTAATAAAGCTATACATAATAGGAGTACCGTTGTACAAGAAATGTTATCAACATTATCATCTTTTAGTCAGGAGGTTTTTACAGGTATTAATATTGTAAAATCTTACAATTTAACCTCCTCACTTCTTTCAAATTTTAACACCATATCAAATACTGCCAAAGATAAAAACATGAAACTAGTGACTTTACAAGCATGGTTTTTTCCTCTAATGTTATTTTTAATTGGTATTTCAAATCTTATAGTTATATTAATTGGAGGATCTCAATATATAAATGGAGAAATTGAAATAGGTATTCTCGCAGAGTTCATTATTTATGTTAACATGTTAACATGGCCAGTAACAGTAGTTGGATGGTTAACTTCAATAGTTCAACAAGCAGAGGCATCACAAAAAAGAATTAATGATTTTTTGAAAGAAATTCCAAAGATCAAAAATGGAATCGGAAATTCTAAAATTACGAAAGGAGAAATTATGTTTAAAAATGTATCTCTAACCTATCCTGAGAGTAATATAAAAGCATTAAACAACGTTACATTTACAATCTTTGCTGGAAAGACTACTGGGATTTTGGGATCGGTAGGGTCCGGAAAGACATCATTATTAGAATTAATAGTTAGACTATATGACCCTACGCAAGGTGACGTTTTAATTGATGGTTCTAATCTGAAAAATTTTAATTTGTATGAATTAAGAAAAAGTATTGGCTATGTTCCGCAAAATCCGTTTTTATTTTCAGAATCTATTATTGATAATATTAAATTTGGTAATAATGAAGCTGGAAATATTGAAATTGAAAGTGCTGCAAAATTCGCTTCAATTGATCAAGAAATTAAAAAACTAAAAAATGGATATAATACAGTTTTGGGTGAAAGGGGAATAACTCTTTCCGGTGGTCAGATTCAAAGAATTTCAATTGCAAGAGCACTAATTAAGAATCCAGAAATAATTTTACTAGACGACTGTTTATCCTCGGTTGACACTGATACTGAAGAAGTTATTTTAAAAAATCTCGAATCATTTAATAAAAATAAAACTACATTAATAGTTAGTCACAGGGTTTCATCAATTAAATCTGCAGATAATATAATAGTTCTAAAAGATGGAAATATAATTGAAGAAGGAACTCATGAGGAATTAATTAAAAATAAAACATATTACAATAAACTATTTGATTATCAACAGTCTAAACAAAATAATTAATTTGTAATGTTAAAAAATTATTGCATTTTTGAATAATAATTAAATAAAAAAATATGTTTGTAGAAGGAGAACATAAAGAAATATTTTCTAAAATTCAAAGAGCTGGAAGAAGAACATACTTTTTTGATGTCAAAGAAACTAAAGCTGGAGACTATTATTTAACCGTAACTGAAAGTAAAAAGTTTACAAACGATGATGGTACTTTTCACTTTAAAAAACACAAAATATATTTATACAAAGAGGATTTTATAGATTTTAGAAATAATTTTGAAGAAATGACTGATTTCATAATTTCTGAAAAAGGTTTAGAAGTAATTAGTGACAGACATCAAAAAAATTATTTACCAAAAAATAATTCTTTGGAAAACGATGAAGAAAGTTCAGGATTTTCAGATGTTGACTTTAATGAAGTATAATATTAACCCTATATTATTTTAAATATCACCTATTAATCCAAAGTCATCTAAAACTCGTAACATGATTAATTTTTTAAAAATTTTTTTAATATTTTTATTTTTCAATTATCAGACTTCAGCCCAAGTTGCTCAGGATTATTATTTGAGTAAAGATGTCGAATATAACCAGGGAATCCCTACTCCACACAGTGTATTGGGTCATCAGGTTGGCGAATGGCATGTAAGTCACGACAAATTAGTTAATTACATGTACAGATTAGCTTCAACTTCAGATCGTATTTCTATTGAAGATAGGGGAACAACATTTGAAGGAAGACCCATCCTATTATTAACAATTACTGATCCAGATAACCACAGTAATATTGAATCAATTAAAAAATCTCATATTGAACTAACCGAATTTGGAAGTGATAAGTTGGATATTAAAAACCTTCCTATCATTGTCTATCAAGGATTTTCTATTCATGGCAACGAACCTAGTGGAGCAAATGCTGGCATTTTAGCGGCTTATCATTTAGCGGCCAGTGAATCAGATGAAACAAAAAAAATCTTAAAAAATACCGTTATTTTATTTGATCCTAGCTATAATCCTGATGGTCTTCAAAGATTTTCTCAATGGGCGAACAGTAACAGAAATATGAATTTAAATCCCGATAATCAAGATCGAGAGTATAATGAAAATTGGCCTAGAGGTCGAACAAATCATTATTGGTTTGATTTAAATAGAGATTGGCTTCCCGCTCAACTTCCCGAGTCAAAAGCACGAATTAAGACATTTGCAAATTGGATTCCAAACATATTAACAGATCATCATGAAATGGGGACAAATTCAAGTTTCTTTTTTCAACCAGGTATCAATTCAAGAGTTCATCCTTTAACTCCAATTATGAATCAAAAATTAACAAAAAAAATTGGAAATTTTCACGCTGATGCACTAAATAAAATTGGTTCATTATATTATTCTGAGGAAGATTATGATGATTTTTATTATGGAAAAGGATCTGCGTACCCTGATGTAAACGGAAGTATTGGGATTTTGTTTGAACAAGCAAGCTCACGAGGCCATATTCAAGAAAGTGATAACGGTATACTAACTTTCCCTTTCACTATAAGAAATCAACTTACAGCAGCCTTTTCAACATTAAAAGCAGCAAATGAAATGAGAGTTGAAATTTTAAGCTATTACAGAGACTTTTATAATGATAATAGGATTTTAGCTGAAAAAGATAAGACAAAAGCAATAATTTTTGAAGCCCCAAAAGATCCTGCTACAACGTATCATTTAGCTGAGATTTTAAATATTCACGACATAAAAATTCATAGACTCAAAAAAACACAACTGAGAAATGGGTATAATTTTTCAAAAGATAATAGTTATATAATACCTCTAAATCAAAAAAAATATAAATTAATCAGAGCAATGTTTGATACTCAAACAAAATTTTCTGATAGTTTGTTTTACGATATATCTGCTTGGACATTCCCATTGGCATTTAACGTTAATTATCATTTTGAGAATTCCGAAAAATTAATAGGTAGTAAAGTAGAAAAATTAGTTTTCCCAAAAGGATATATTGATAAAAAATCTACATATGCTTATCTTTTTGAGGGAAATAGCTATTATGCACCAAAAGCAATAAATTACTTGATAGAAAAAGGTGTTAGAGTCAAAATAGGTTTAAAGCCTTTTATACTTAATGGAGAAAAATTTGATTATGGAACATATTTAATACCTGTTCAAAATCAAGTGTTGAGTGTTAATGAAATTTATAAAGAAGTAAAAAAAATAGCTTCTGAAAGTTCAATTAATGTCAAAGGTGTTTCAACAGGACTAACTGAAGATGGTATAGATCTAGGATCAAGAAACTTCTTAACTGTAAAACAACCTAAAATTGCACTAATTGTAGGCGATGGAATACGAAGTTATGATGCTGGAGAAATATGGCATCTTTTAGACACTAAATATGATATTTCAATTACAAAAATTGACGTTAACAATCTAAAAATGTTTGATCTTTCAAGGTACTCACACATAATACTTCCTGATTATACAGGAAATAAAATAAATGCAAGTCAAATTAAGAACTTTATTGATAACGGCGGGAATTTAATTGCCTATAGATCATCAATAAAGTGGTTGAATGAAAACGAAATTATCAAAATTGATTTTATTAAAAATGATTTAAAACCATCAAAAGTTAATTTCGATCAAAAAAGAAATCATTTTGGTGCCCAATTAATAAGTGGGGCCATATTTAATACAAATATAGACAGAAGTCACCCTATCAATTTTGGTATTTCCAATTATACTATCCCTCATTTTAGGAATTCAACAATTTTTATGTCCCCAGAAAAAGATAAATTCAACAACCCTATTCGGTACACAAATGAGCCTCTTATGAGTGGTTACATATCGAATGTAAACTTGAAAGTTTTGAAGAATAGCGTACCGTTTAAAATCAAAAGATATGGAAAGGGTAAAGTCATAATGTTCACAGACAATACTCAATTTAGAGCTTTTTGGTACGGAACAAATAGATTATTGGCAAATGCAATCTTTAATACGAATTTAATGTAGGAAACACGAAACTATTTCAGCCATATTTGCAATAAATCAGGTTTATTGTTCAAATATTCCCCATAAAAATTATGCTTTTTCATCCTTTCTAAAAGAGGATTAAAATCATCTTTATTTTTTAATTCTATACCAATTACTGCAGGAGCATTGTTACGACTATTTTTCTTAGAATATTCAAAAAAAGTAATATCATCATTTGGACCTAAAACATTATTTAAAAAATCTTTTAATGCTCCTGATCTCTGTGGAAATTTAATAATAAAATAGTGTTTAAGTTTTGCATATAATAAAGCTCTTTCTTTTATTTCAGGAGTTCTAAAAATATCGTTATTGCCACCACATATAAAAACTCCTATCTCCTTGTTTTTTAAATCTCCTTTATATATTTCCAAACCTGCAATCGAAAGAGCTCCTGCTGGTTCAGAAACTATTCCTTCCTTATTATACAAATCAAGAATTGTTTGACATATTTTACCTTCTGGAACTTGTATTATATCATCAAGAAAGTTTTTGCAATATTCAAATGGTAAATTTCCAACTTTTTTGACTGCAGCTCCATCTACAAACTTATCTATGTGAATCAATTCCTGAACTAATCCATCGTTTAATGATTTCGACATTGATGGAGCTCCCGAAGGCTCCAGTCCAATGATTTTTGTATTTGGAGATAATTCTTTAAAAACTGTCAAAACTCCTGAAACCAAACCTCCTCCTCCAATAGGAACAAATAAATAATCAAGTTTTTTTTTAGCTTGATCAATAATTTCTAATGCTGAAGTTCCCTGGCCTTCTATGACCTTTAAATCATCAAAAGCATGAATATATATTTTATCTGAATTTTTTGCAATTTCAATAGCAATAGATTGGCAATCATCGTAAAAGTCTCCAATCAATTTAACAGTTATGTACTTATCGCCAAAAACTTTTACTTGAGCGATTTTTTGCTTTGGAGTAGTTATAGGCATATAAACTATACCGTAAATCTTTAATGAATTACAAGCAAAAGCAAAACCTTGAGCATGATTCCCAGCGCTTGCACATATAACACCCGTTTTTCTAGCTTTATCAGCAATTGAACTGATTTTATTGTATGCTCCTCTTATTTTAAAGGATCTAACTATCTGTAAATCCTCTCTTTTAACATAAACATTACAAGCTAAATTTTTTGACAACCTTGGATTAAATTGAAATGGAGTTTTAACTGCTATACCATGTAACGTCTTAGCGGCTGATATAACTCCAGAAAGAGATAATGATAAATTCATTTATTTATATTTTCTTCATAGAGGTCATTGACTCACGAAGATCATATCCAATTATTTCAATTGGATGAAAACGGATCATTTCATTTATGGCAATTAATTTTTGGTTATCTACAATGTTATCACAGGAAATATAGGGCTTACCAATAACATCAGTAGAGATCGTTCTCATAAATTCTTTTAATAAGGGCTTTGCAGCGTGATCAAATAAATAACAACCATACTCAGCAGTATCTGAAATAACACGATTCATTTCAAATAATTTTTTTCTTGCTATTGTATTTGCAATTAATGGAGTTTCATGCAAAGATTCATAATAAGCAGATTCCTCTTTAATACCAGCAGCAACCATAGTGTCAAATGCTAATTCAACGCCAGCACGAACAAATGCCACCATCAAAGTGCAGTTGTCAAAATACTCTTGATCATCTATCTTTTGGGATAATGGATCAGTTTTCTCAAAAGTTGTTTCAGAAGTTGCAGATCTCCATTTCAAAAGATTTTGATCATCATTTTTCCAATCCTCCATCATTGTCTTTGAAAAATGACCAGACATTATATCATCCATATGCTTATTGAATAAAGGTTCTAAGATTTGTTTCAACTCTTCAGAAAGCTCAAATGCTTTAACCTTAGATGGATTAGACAATCTATCCATCATATTAGTTATTCCACCATGCTTTAATGCTTCTGTAATAATCTCCCAACCATACTGAATGAGGTTGGAAGCATAATGAGGATCAATTCCTTCAGATATCATTTTATCAAAACACAAAATACTTCCTGTTTGTAAAACTCCACAAAGAATTGTTTGTTCTCCCATTAAATCAGATTTAACTTCAGCCACAAACGAAGATTCTAAAACACCAGCCCTATTACCTCCAGTAGAAACAGCATAAGCTTTTGCCTGTTCTAACCCATTACCATTTGGGTCATTTTCGGGATGAACAGCTATTAAAGTTGGAACCCCAAAACCACGCTTATATTCCTCACGAACCTCAGATCCAGGGCATTTAGGAGCAACCATAATTACGGTAAGATCCTTTCTTATTTCTTTCCCTTCTTCTACAATATTAAAACCATGTGAATACGAAATAGTTGAATCTTTTTTCATTAAAGGCATTACTTCATCAATAACAGATGTATGATTTTTATCTGGAGTTAAATTAATTACAAGATCCGCGTCAGGAATCATCTCGTTATAATTTCCAACTTTAAAATTATTTTCTTCTGCGTTTTTATATGAAATTCTTTTTTGATCAATTGCCGATTGCCTAAGTGCATATGAAATATTTAAACCAGAATCTCTCATGTTTAATCCTTGATTTAAACCCTGAGCTCCACAACCAACGATTACGATATTTTTACTCAATAAAACTGAAATACCTTCTGAAAATTCTGATGACTCCATAAATCTGCACTTTCCGAGCTGTTGAAGTTTCTCCCTTAACGATAGTCGATTAAAATAATTTTCCATTTTTAATTAATTTTATTGAATGTATTTAAAATTTCTGAAATTTCCATTTTTGATTTTGTTACTGAAATTCGTCCAGATCTAACAAATTGAAGCAAGCCATATTCAAGTAAATCTTTACGAAGTTCTTCTGTTTCATCTCTAAATCCAGTTTTTTCGATAACAAAAAACTCTGGAGATACAGTTACTATGTTTGCATGACTCTTTTTTATAATATTTTGAATATGCCTTTCTTCAAAAAGAGAGCTAGATTTTACTTTATATAAAGCAGATTCTTGAAAAATAGTCTCGTCATCAGTATGATGAAAAGCTTTAATAACGTCAACTTGTTTTTCTATTTGTAGAATGATTTTTTTTATTTGGTCGGGATCAATATTAACAACAATAATAAATCTAAAAACATTTTCTATTTCTGATAAAGATGTAGAAAAACTTTCAATATTAATATGACGTTTTAAAAATATCGCAGAAATTCTATTTAACAATCCTATGTTGTTTTCTGAATATATTGATATGGTATATGTTTCTTTTGTATTCATTTTATGATAATCTTATATCTGAGACTGACGCACCGGTTGGTATCATTGGAAAAACATTGGCTTCCTTTTCAACACAAATTTCTAAAAAATAAGGTTTATCTGAAGATATCATTTTAGAGACAGCAGCCTCAAGATCACTTCTCTTACTAACCCTTTCAGCATCAATAAAATAACCTTTTGCAATAGCTACAAAATCTGGATTTACCATTTCAGTTGAAGCATATCGTTTATCAAAAAACATTTGTTGCCATTGTCTAACCATTCCAAGAAAATCATTATTCAAAACAACAATTTTAACAGCAGTTTTATTTTGGAAGATAGTTCCTAATTCTTGTATCGTCATTTGATACCCTCCATCTCCGATGACAGCTATTACTTCTCGATTAGGAGCTCCCATTTTCGCGCCAATTGCAGCAGGTAGTGCAAAACCCATAGTTCCTAGGCCACCAGAGGTAATGTTACTTTTAGAATTATTAAAATTTGCATATCGACAAGTTACCATTTGATGCTGACCAACATCGGTAACTATAACTGCATCTCCTTTAGTGAACTTATTAATAGCCTGAATTGATTCGGCCATCGTTAGTCCCTCTTTTGTTGGAAACATTTCATTTTTAATAACTTTATCAATTTCAATTTCCATTAAAGAATCAAAGCGTTTAATCCATGAATCATGAGAACCTAAATTTATCATTGGAATAATTTTCTCCAAGCTAGTTTTGCAGTCACCTAGAATCGGAACATCTGCATATACATTTTTATTAATTTCAGCAGGATCAATTTCAAAGTGAATCACTTTTGCCTGTTTAGCATAACTCTCAAGATTACCTGTTACCCTATCGTCAAACCTCATACCAACAGCAATTAAAACATCACATTCATTGGTTAAAATATTTGGTCCATAATTCCCATGCATACCAACCATACCCTTATTTAAGGGATGAGCTGTAGGTATAGCTGACAAACCTAATATAGTCCAAACTGCTGGAATTCCAGAAATCTCAATGAATTTTTTAAGTGCTTCTTCGGCTCTGCCCAATATAACACCCTGACCCCAGACAAGCATTGGTTTTTTTGCTTTATTAATAAGTTCGGCTGCTTGTTTTAATGAATCTGAACTAGTTTCAGGAATTGGCTTATAGCTTCTTATTCCAAGACAATGCTCATATTTAAAATCAAATTCCTCAAACTGAGCATCTTTAGTAATGTCTATAAGAACTGGCCCTGGTCTGCCAGATTTGGCTATGTAGAAAGCTTTTGCCAATATATGTGGTATTTCACTTGATTTAGTTATTTGATAATTCCATTTAGTTACAGGGGTTGAAATTCCTATAATATCTGTTTCTTGGAAAGCATCAGATCCTAATAAGTGAGATGCAACCTGACCAGTGATACATACCATGGGAGTGGAATCAATTTGAGCATCAGCAATTCCGGTAACTAAGTTGGTAGCTCCAGGTCCTGAGGTAGCAATAGCTACACCCACCTTTCCTGAGGTCCTTGCAAAACCTTGAGCAGCATGAGCAGCTCCTTGTTCATGACGTGTTAAAATGTGCTGTAGCTTATCTTGAAACTTGTACAATTCATCGTAGATTGGCATTATTGCTCCACCAGGATAGCCATAAATTAGATCAACATTCTCCGCAAGGAGACACCGTATTACAGCTTCTGCTCCTGAAATTTTTATTGGTTTAATTTTTTTCATTATAAATTTTCATCTGTTACGCATCCACTTGATGCATTACTAACGTTTTTAATATACTTATAAAGAACGCCCTTTTTAAATTTATATTCTGGCTTAACCCATTTTGACTTTCTTGTAAGGATCTGATTATCAGATAAATCAACACTTATTGAATTTGATTCAGCATTAATTGTTATAATATCACCATTTTCGATGTAAGCTATTGGTCCTCCCTCTTGAGCTTCAGGAACAATATGACCAACTACAAATCCATGGGTTCCTCCAGAAAACCTTCCATCGGTAATTAAAGCAACATTTTTTCCTAGTCCAGCTCCCATTATAGCTGCGGTAGGTTTAAGCATTTCGGGCATACCAGGACCTCCTTTTGGACCCTCATAACGAATCACAACAACATCTCCTTTTATTACTATTCCAGATGATATACCATCGTTAGCATCATATTCACCATTAAAAACTTTTGCAGGACCCTTAAAAATTAGACCTTCTTTTCCAGTTATTTTCGCAACAGACCCTCCCGGGGCTAGGTTACCTTTCAAAATACGAATATGACCTGTAGGTTTTATGGGGTTATTCAATGGTCTGATTATATCTTGATTTTTCTTTAAAGATGGAGTGTTTTTTAAATTTTCTGCTAAAGTTTTACCAGTAACAGTCAAACATTCTCCATAAAGCATATCATTATCCAGCATGTATTTCAAAACAGCAGGAACTCCACCAATTGAATGCAAATCTTTCATTAGATATTTTCCACTTGGTTTCAAATCAGCTAAAAAAGGAGTATTATCACTAACCTTTTGAAAATCTTCAATAGTTAAATCAATATCTGCAGCTTTGGCTATTGCTAAAAAATGAAGAACAGCATTTGTCGACCCTCCCAATACAGATATTAATCTTAATGCATTGATAAGTGATTTTTTTGTTATGATTTCAGAAGGCTTAAGATCCATTTTAAGAAGGTTATAAATAGAACTACCAACTAAATTACATTCAGATATTTTTTCTTGACTTACAGCAGGATTAGATGAGTTATAAGGTAAAGACATCCCCAATGCTTCTATAGCTGACGCCATAGTATTTGCTGTATACATTCCACCACAAGCTCCCGCTCCAGGACAAGCTTTTTTAATTATATTTTTATATTCATTTTGATCAATTGTTCCAGCAACTCTCTCTCCCCAAGCTTCAAAAGCAGATACAACATCCAACTCTTTTCCATTATGACATCCTGAAGAAATTGTACCTCCATAAACAAGAATACTTGGTCTATCTAGTCTAATCATTGCTATTAACGCACCAGGCATATTTTTGTCACATCCAACTACAGTTGCAAGAGCATCATAGGACATAGCCTGAACCACTGTTTCAATTGAATCTGCAATCACATCTCTTGAAGGAAGAGAAAATCTCATACCTGGAGTTCCCATTGATATTCCATCACTTACACCAATTGTATTAAAAATTAAACCAATCATGTTTTTATCAACCTCAATACCCTTTTTGACGTGTACAGAAAGGTCATTCAAATGCATATTACAAGGGTTACCTTCATATCCTGTACTTGCGATACCAATCAATGGTTTTTTGAAATCATCGTCTGTCAGTCCAATAGCATGAAGCATTGCTTGAGCAGCAGGTTGAGTTGAATCCTGAGTAACTTGATGACTGTATTTATTTAAACTCATAATTTAAATTATTATATAAAATTAATTAGAACAGGATATTAGATAAAATTATGTAATAATTCAAAACTATATCCAAAATGCACAATTTACACTTAACAACATATAAATCAATAAATTATACATTTGATAAGCTGCGACTCAAATAAATTAATCTCATTATAATTTTAAAATATATTTAAAAATTTATCATATTTGCAACAAAAATAATCCTTTTTAAAATAGAATGTGTCATCAGTATGCAAGAAAAATCGGTTAGTCAAGCAATAGATTTTAGAAGATCTGTTCGTGTTTATGATCCTGAAAAGCAGATTGATGTAAATAAGGTGAAAAAATGTATTGAACAGGCACATTTAGCCCCCTCAAGTAGCAATATGCAGCTATGGGAGTTTCATCATATAGTT
The DNA here is from genome assembly GCF_983056325.1 of Candidatus Marivariicella sp. Classification (NCBI taxonomy): domain Bacteria; kingdom Pseudomonadati; phylum Bacteroidota; class Flavobacteriia; order Flavobacteriales; family Flavobacteriaceae; genus Candidatus Marivariicella; species Candidatus Marivariicella sp. The sequence goes on from NZ_CEZOWA010000008.1 coordinate 14,503, forward strand.
TCCAAAAAGAAAAAGAAAGAAATTGCAATATCTTGCTTCAATCAGCCAGCAGCAAAAACAGCTGAACAGTTTTTGATTGTTGTGGTTAGAAGAGATTTGTGGAAAAAAAGATTGAATTCTAACTTGAATAATATCAAAACTTCTTTATCAAAAATAAAAAATTTAGATCCAGTCAAAAGAGAAAAAGCACTTTATTATTATGAAAAATTAGTACCAATGATTTATTCTGATTTTTATGGAATAAAAGGTGTTTTTAAAAAATTGTATGTAAAAACCATAAGTCTATTCAAACCTATGTACCAAGAGGTTGGAAATAGTGACGTTAGAGTGATTGTTCATAAGAGTGCTGCCTTGGCGGCACAAACATTTATGATTAGTATGGCAGGGATTGGATACGACACATGCCCTATGGAAGGTTTTGATTCTAATAGAATTAAAAAAAACTTAAACATTCCATCAAAAACTGAAATAAGTATGGTAATTGGATGTGGTATTAGAAAAAATGAGGGCGTTTATGGCAAAAGGTTTAGAATTCCCAATGATGAAACCTATCGTATTCATTAATTTCAAAACTAACTATTTTACCTGTACTAATTTGAGATAAAATTGATTGTGATTTTTCAGTTAATTGTAATATTCTAGGATAACCTCCAGTAACCTGTCCATCTCGCATAACAATAATTAAATCTCCCGAAGGAGTTAATTGAACTGTTCCTGGAATAACAGAAGCACTATGTGATACAATTTTATTTACCAAAATACCTTTTCCTGATAATCTATATGCCATTCTGTCATTAGAACCAATTTTAAATTCTGTTTTTAATATTTTATTTTTCAAGCTATTATTCAATTTATCCCAATAGGGACCTTCAAATACTTTTAAATTAGTATTTAAATACAAATTATTTATTTTTGGATTTTTAAATTTATTTTCATGAGTATTTAATGATTTGAATTTAATATTTTCTCCCTTTTGTATTTTACTATATTCTGTAATTGGATGGTATTGAGAATAACTACCAAAAATCTTGTTTTGTATAATCCCGCCTTTAAAGCTTATATAATTTCTAAAACCTTTTTCAACGAAACCTAACTCTAGAGTATCGCCTAGATCACAAAAAAAAGATTTATTTAACTCAACAGGTTTGTCATTTTTGAAAATAGATGTCATTGCACCACTTACAGCAACAATTGTGGGTGCTGAAAATAGTAATTTGGGTCCTTTTAATGTAGATTCTAAAACAGCTTCATTATATAAATTTCCAACTAAGTGGTTAGCATTTTTATAAGAAATAGAATCCATTGGACCCGATACAGGGAATCCAAATCTTCTGAAACCATAGCGGCCTTGGTCTTGAATAGAAGTATAAAACCCAGGATCAATTACTTTAAAAAACGATTTCAAATTGTTGTGATTTTAAAATTTTAGTATTTATGTTATTCATTTCCCTTTGATATTCATCAATATCAATAGAAGTAAATTTAATTTTATCACCAGGCAAAACAAAACAGGGTGGAGTACTCTTTTTGTTAAAAAAAGAGTGGTTTGTTCTTCCTATTCTGTTCCAGCCTCCTGGACTGTTCTGAGGGTAAACACCTACATAAGATTCTCCAACTGATATAGTGCCTGGGAGAATATTTTTTTCAGGAGTAGCTTTTCTACTTAAATGTAGTTTTGATGGAAGTCCAGACAAATAAATAAAACCAGGTAAAAAGCCATAATGATGAACTTCAAAATTACAATTTAAAAATTCTGAGATATAGCACTGGTGAGAAATTAATTTTTTCTTATTGTTAATTAAAATATTTTCACAATAAATTTGATCAAAGCAAGCAGTAACTTCCCACAAAGTTCTAATTATATTTTTTTTATTTAAAGAAAAATTTATTATAAATTTATGAATTTGTTGTAAATGAAATTTTTCTGGAGTAATTTTTAAAAAAATAGTTATTTCAGATAATGTAAATACAACATCATTTAATATATTTTGAAATTCATTCTGAAGAGAAACACAAAGCTCAGAGCGCCATGCTAAAGAAACAGGATTATTTATATATTTATTTATATCAACAATTATTACTTTTTCTCCAAATAACTTAAAATTAGTTTTAAAATGCATCATAACTTTTTTTCAGAAACTATATTCTTAATTATTTTAAGAAATTTTTTTGACTTTGGGGTATCACTGTGAAGACAGATAGTATCATATGATATTTTTTTTATAAAACCATTTGAAAGAAGAATATTTTGATTTAATAAACGATTTAAATTATCGGAAAACTCGTCAGATGATTCTATAACTGAGTGTTTTTCATTCCGTGGAATTAAAGAAAATGATTCATTGTATTTTCTATCTGAAAACACTTCATTAAGAACATTAAACCTCATTTTTTTTGCCTGTTTAACAATTGGCTTTGAAGCAGGTAGAATTAGAAAGTTGATTTCTGGAAATTCACATAAAACTTCAAGATATGCTTGGGTTAATTTTCCGTTTTCAGCAATATCATTATACAAAGCTCCATGGGCTTTGCAATGGTGCCATTTAGTATTAAAAAAAACAAGAGCTTGTTTAAATTTTAACAACTGACTTTTAATTGAATCTTGAAAATCATTTAACTTTAAATTCATAGATTTTCTACCAAAGTTTTCTTTGTCTGGATATGAAGGATGTGACCCAACATTAACACCATGACTTAAAGCTAAAGATATAGTGTTTTTAATTGTTTGAACTGTTCCATAATGACCTCCACAAGCTATACTACAACTAGTAATGTGAGGCATAAAACTCAAATCATATTTACCTCCCTCACCTAGATCAATATTTATTTGCATCAGTTTTTAATTAATTTTATTAAACTATAAAAATAAAACCTTAAAAGCTAGAAATGTAAAAAGTATAAACAAAATGATGATAATTAAGAATCTAATTTTTAAAATCAAAAAGTCATTTTTTTTTGGCAAACATAAGATACTAACAAACAAAGTAATTAAAGGAAGTAATAATCCATTTGCAATTTGAGCTATTCTTATTAATTCAATGGGTTGATATCCAGATTTTGCAAACACTAAACCTGTAAAAACAACAATATATATAGCTATTTTTTTAAATATATTTTTGTATTTAAAATTTTTAAGAGATTCTTCAACTACATATCCAGCTGCAATTGGAGCAGTGATAGCTGAACTTAAACCCGCACAAAAAAGTCCAATTGAAATTAATATACTTGAGTTAGATCCGTATAATTTACTCAATGAATTTCCTAAATCATTTATTGATTGTATTTCATCAATATTAGATCCAGCTGCCGCAATTATAATTGATGATGAAATTATACCTCCAAAAGCTACAGCTATAAATGTATCTCTTCTCAAATATGAAATATTCAAACTATTCTTGTCCTTCTTTACAAGCGCTGCATGTAAAAATAAATTATAAGGAACTACAGTCGTTCCTAAAACTGCAACAATAGTTTTCCAAGATTCAGGTCTCCATCTTGGTGTGAGAAAACTATCTAATATTATATATATGTCTGGTTTTGTTAGTATTGATGCTATTAAAAATGATATACTCATCATAAGAACTGTAACACCTAAAATATTTTTAATTAACCTATTGTTATCTCTCCATACAATAATCATAATAATTGTTGTAATTATTAGAAGTAAAACACTTGTTGAGATTTCCTTATATTGAAGAGATGATAGTTTAATAAGATTCTCTAACCCAATATAGGCTCCAGTAATATTTCCAGCTTCGTAGGCTGCATTTCCAAAGAAAATTGAAATTAAAACAAATGATATAACTAAATAACGAAATACTGAATTCTTTAACTTATCATTGAGCAATTCAACTAAACCCTTACCTGTTTTAAAACTTAAATTAGCAATAGTGTTTTGAAAAAAAATTGTTATGAGGCACGAAAGTAAAACAGCCCAAAGTAGTTCATATCCAAAATCAACACCAGCAATAGCACAAATAGTTAAACTTCCTGGACCTATAAAAGCAGCAGTTATCACTATTGCAGGACCGGAGGCGAATGAAATATTTTTCATATATAGCTTAATACTTTAAAAAGGAGTATCATCTATATTTGAATCATTGTAAGAATTTCCGAATGCATCATTAGCATTAGGAATGTTTTTTTTTGAGATGGTATTATTTTCAATATTCATTTTTGACTCAAATTCAGAAGATGAATCAAAATCTGAAACATTTTCAAACTTACCAAGATGAGCAATAAATTTAAGTCTTATGTTATCTAAACCTCCATTTCTGTGTTTCGCTACAATAAATTCAGCCTGCCCATCTGAAGGACTTCTTTCCTCGTCGTCCCATTCGTCTATTCCGTAATACTCAGGACGATAAATAAAAGAAACAATGTCAGCATCCTGTTCTATAGCTCCTGACTCTCTAAGGTCTGATAATTGAGGCCTTTTAGTACCACCTCTTGTCTCAACAGCTCTTGATAATTGGGAAAGAGCAATTACTGGGGTATCCAGTTCCTTTGCAAGAGCTTTTAAATTTCTTGAAATTGTTGAAATTTCTTGCTCTCTATTCCCTGATTTATTATTAGTTGCAGCCGTCATTAATTGTAAATAGTCAATAACAATTAATTTGATTCCGTGAAGTCTAGATAATCTTCTAGCCTTTGCTCTTAATTCAAAAATTGATAGTGAAGGAGAGTCATCGATGTATAATGGAGCCTTTTCCAAATCACTAACCTTTACGTTTAACTGTTGCCATTCGTGTTGAGCTAATTTACCTGTTCTTAACTTTTCTGAAGATAGTCCAGTTTCAGCAGAAATCAGTCTAGTGATTAATTGCACTGATGACATTTCCAATGAGAAAAATGCTACGGGAACTTGTCTTCCAACTGCAATGTTTCTGGCCATAGACAATGTTAATGCTGTTTTACCCATTCCAGGTCTTGCAGCAATTATTATTAAATCACTTGGCTGCCAACCTGAGGTCAATTTATCAATCTCATCAAATCCACTACTAATTCCGCTCAAACCTTCACGACTTGCAATATCTTCAATTTTCTTTTTGGCCTCAATAACTAAACTTTGGGCAGAAGAAAAAGATCTTTTAATATTTCCTTGGGTTACATCATATAGTTTAGATTCGGCTTCATCTAAGAGTTCTAAAACATCTGTTGAATCCTTGTATGATTTTTCAATTATTTCACTTGAAATTTTAATAAGACTTCTTTGAATATGTTTTTGCAAAATAATTCTAGCATGAAATTCAATATGAGCAGAACTTGCAACTTTTTGAGTTAATTGAACTAAATAATAATCACCCCCAATGACATCAAGTCTTCCTGCCTTTCGAAGTGCGGATGAAACAGTAAGTAAGTCGATTGGACTTGTAGATTCAAACAATAATAATATTTCTTCAAAAATATATTGATGTGCAGTTTTATAAAAAGCTTCAGGCTGTAAAATATCAATTACTTCATCAACACCTTTTTTATCAATTAACATAGCACCTAGAACCGCTTCCTCTAAATCAAGAGCTTGTGGGGGCAGTTTTGCCTGCTCAAGATTAACAATAGTAGTATTTGGTTTAATAGTTTTAAAAAGGGACTTTTTTTCTTCCATAAATCAAAAGTAATATTGATTTATGGAATGAGAGTTTTATTTCAAAATCAAATGTCAACAGTGATTTAGTTGATAACTTATAAAACTTGTTAATAAGGCAAGGATTACTATTTAGATTCTACATAAACTCCCATATTTGAAAATTTATTTCTTCTTAAATCAATTCTTTTTCTAAACTCTATTTTTTTTAATTTTTGAAATGTGTTTAGTATTTCTTTTTTAACAGAATTAAAAGTAGATATCCTGTCATAATGAGCTCCTCCTAGAGGTTCTTTAATTATCTTATCTATTAACTTAGCATCCAGCATATCATTTGGAGTCAACTTTAATGCTTCAGCTGCTGCTTCTTTATACTTCCAACTTCTCCATAATATTGAAGAACATGATTCTGGGGATATTACAGAATACCATGTGTTTTCGAGCATAAAAACTCTATCTCCCACACCTATTCCTAGAGCACCCCCAGAAGCACCTTCCCCAATAACAATAACAATAATAGGAACCTTTATGGACATCATACCTATAATATTTTTGGCGATTGCCTCACCTTGACCTCTTTCTTCAGCTTCAAGACCAGGAAATGCACCTGGAGTATCAATAAAACATATTATAGGAATATTAAATTTTTCTGCAGAATGCATAAGTCTTAAGGATTTTCTGTAACCTTCTGGGTTTGCCATACCAAAATTGCGATATTGCCTTGTCTTTGTGTTATATCCTTTTTGGGTTCCAATGAACATAAAAGATTGATGATCTATTTTACCCAAGCCCCCAATCATTGCCTTGTCATCTCCAATATTTCTATCTCCATGTAATTCAAGAAAAGTACCATTGGTCAAGTATTTTATATAATCAAGAGTGTAAGGTCTTGAAGGGTGTCTTGATAATTGAACCCTTTGCCAAGCAGTTAAATTAGAATAAATTTCTTTTTTGGTTACTTCTAATTTTGACTCCAAAAGTCCACAGGTATCACTGAACTTTCATTCCCTATGTCTTTACATTTTTTTATCTGTTCATGAAGATCCTTTATGGGTTCTTCAAAATCTAAATATTCCATATTCTTGCAGTGTAATATTTACAAATGTAAATTCTTTTCTGTTAATTTCTTTAATCTAGTTTTACGTTTATCTAAACTGTCTAATAGTATAGCCGTCAAAATTAAAGAAAATCCGATATAAAAGTCAAAACTCATTAATTCATTTTTTCCAAAAAACAGTAAAGATAAAATCACTGCATAAACAGGCTCAAGATTTATTATAATCATAAATGAAAAAGGAGATAAATTTCGCATTACTTTTACAGAACCAACATGGGCATAGGCAGTACAAATAGAACCTAAAATTAATAATAAAAACATATCGGATATCGAAAACATAAATAGTGTATCTAATTGATTAGTGTTAAATACTATATAAATAGAGATTGTAATCCATCCAATGAAAAGTTCATAAAAAGTAATTGATAGTGGAGAAAGTTTTTCTTTAACTAAACTACTATTTATAAGTGTAAAAATTACGCTTAAAATTGTTGCTAAAAAAGCGATAGATATTGCTAAATATTGATCAAACTCTGCCCTGAAAATTATTATTAATCCCACCAATGTAACTGAACCAAATAATAACTCTTTTATTAAAAATTTTCTTTTAAAAACTAGTGGCTCAATTAATGAAGTCATAAAAGCCCCAGATGCCATTATAGATAATGTTAAAGAAACACCAGATATTTTTATAGCATAAAAAAAAGCTACCCAATGGGTTGAAATTAAAATGCCTGCTAAAATTAATTTAATTATGTATTTTCTATTTATAAAAAACATCTTTCTATTATAAATAAATAGATAAATGCCAACCAAAACATGTGCGATAAACATGCGATGCCAAACAATTTGAATTGAATTTAATTTAATTAATGCCCCTAAAATTGATGTAAAACCCCAAAGAAAAACTAAAAAATGAAAATGTATTAAATCTTTAGTACTATCGTTTTGCATAATTTAATAAATAGATAGCCAAAATACCAAAAAATATTAATGGTAGCCATGCACCTAAAAAAGGAGAGAAATTTGACTTAGTAACTAATACTCCAAATATTTTATCGAAAAAAATAAAAACAAACCCAAGAGTAATCCCAAAAGCCAAATTAACTCCCATCCCTCCTCTTTTTTTGAATGAAGACATCGAGACAGCAATTATAGTTAAAATAAAAGATGCAAGTGGCAAGCTATATCTTTTATATCTGACTAATAAGTGGGAATTAATGGAAACAGATCCACTTTCCCTTTCTTTATTAATAAAATCGTTTAAATCAAACATTGTTAAAGTTTCAGCCTTGTAGTTTACTGGAGCAAGATCATCTACTTTAAAATCAAAAATAGTATCCTTAATATTCTGCTTTTCAAAATACTCCTTATCTCCATTAATAGTTCTCTTTGAATAGTTGGAGAGTCTAAAAGTTGAATCTTTCTCAACCCAACGAATGCTTTCGGCTGTTATTTTAATTTCTAACTTTTGATTTTCAAACTTTTCAAGAGTAAAATTATTAGCTCTTTTTCTAAGAGGATTATAGCTACTCACATAAATAAACTCCTTTGGATTAATTTGTTTAAACAAGTAGGATGTATTTCTCTCGTTTTTCTTTTTAATATATTTAAATAAAAATTCATTGAACCCCCTATTGGAATTTGGAACAATAAACATTCCCATTACAAACGCTATAGTTGCAATAAAAGATGCAGATATAATAAATGGTCTCAAAAATCTAGTAAATGAAATTCCAGAACTCAAAATTGCTATAATTTCAGTATTGGTAGCTAATTTTGAAGTAAACCAGATAACAGAAAGAAAAAGAAATATGGGGAATAAAAGATTTGCAAAATATCCAGTAAAATCTATATAATAACTAAAAAGTGCGCTAGAGGGAACTTCATTTTCCTTGAACTTATCTATCTTTTCTGCAATGTCTACCATTATTCCAATTGGAATGAACATTAGAAGCATTACAAAGAAGGTTCCTAAATATCTTTTTATAATATACCAATCAATGAGCTTCATTCTAGAGACGTTGATCTAATTGTTTAACCATCTTTTTTTTCCATTTTACAAAATCTCCAGCTAATATATGTTTTCTAGATTCTCGAACCAACCAAATGTAAAAAGCAAGATTATGAATTGAACATATTTGTTTACCAAGCATCTCATTCACAGTAAAAAGATGTCTAACATATGACTTAGAATATGTAATATCAACAAAACAATAATTATCTGAATCCAAAAATGAAAAATCTAGCTCCCATTTTTTATTTTTGATATTTATAGTACCATTTGCAGTAAAAATCATTCCATTCCTAGCATTTCTTGTAGGCATTACACAGTCAAACATGTCAATTCCTAAAGAAATGTTTTCGAGTAAATTTATCGGTGTTCCAACACCCATGAGATATCTAGGTTTATCCTTGGGTAAAATTGCAGTAACTACCTCTGTCATTTCATACATTTCCTCTGCAGGCTCTCCAACTGACAATCCACCAATTGCATTTCCAAAAGCATTTTTATTAGAAATATATTCAGCAGATTCTTTCCTTAGATCCTTGTATACACTTCCTTGAATTATTGGAAAAAGTGTCTGAGAGTAACTATAAAAAAATTTCTCTTTAATATCTTGTAATAAACAACGGTCAAGCCAACGATGTGTTCTTTGCATAGATGTTTTCGCATACTGAAAATCGCATGGATAAGGTGTGCATTCATCAAATGCCATAATTATATCAGCCCCAATTTTCCTTTGTATAGATATAGCATTTTCAGGAGTGAAAAAATGAAATGAACCATCAATATGAGATTTGAACTTAACCCCTTCCTCTTTAATTTTTCGATTAGCTGATAAAGAATAGACTTGATATCCACCGGAGTCGGTGAGGATTGGTTTATTCCAATTCATAAACTTATGAATTCCACCAGCAGCTTCAATAATTTTTATGGTTGGTCTTAAATAAAGGTGATAAGTATTTGCTAATATAATATCTGGCTTAATATCGTTCTCTAATTCGCGTTGATGAACACCTTTTACAGTTGCAGAAGTTCCAACTGGCATAAAAATTGGAGTTTCAATTTTTCCGTGATCTGTAAAAACATTACCTGCTCTTGCTTTAGAATGGATATCTGTATGTTGTAATTCAAATTTCATTAGAAAAATTAAGTTACAAATGTATTAATCTATAATGTAGATAAATTATAATGTTAATTAATTAGTTATAAACTCTCAAAATTACCAAAGCTAGAACTTTGCCAATGACATCATTTAATGTAATATTGTTATGAACATATACAAATTTAAATGACAGATACATTAACTTTAAAATCCTTTGTTCAGCAGGTAAGAAGGGATATTTTAAGAATGGTTCATAAAGTTAATTCTGGGCATCCTGGGGGATCTTTGGGGTGTGCAGAATTCTTAGTTGTGCTTTACAATGAAATCATGGATCATGATCCAAAATTCAATATAAATGGTGTTAATGAGGATCTATTTTTCTTATCCAATGGACATATTTCCCCTGTTTTTTATAGTGTCTTGTCTAGGAATGGATATTTTCCAATTGAGGAACTCAACACATTTAGATTAATTAATTCAAGACTCCAAGGTCATCCAACCACACATGAAGGACTCCCAGGAATAAGAGTTGCTTCAGGTTCTCTTGGTCAAGGGTTATCGGTTGCTATTGGTGCAGCATTAAGTAAAAAGATAAACAAAGATCCTAAAACAGTGTTTGTTTTAATGGGGGATGGAGAGCTTCAAGAAGGCCAAAACTGGGAAGCTTTAATGTATGCAGCAGCTAAAGGAGTTGATAATGTTATTGCAACCATAGATTTAAATGGTAAACAAATTGATGGTTCAACTGACGAAGTTCTTAACATGGGAAATCTAAAGTCAAAATTTGAATCTTTTGGTTGGAAAACACTAGAATTAAATGAAGGTAATAATATTGAGTTAATAATATCTAAAATAATTGAGGCCAAAAATAATCTTGGTAATGGAGTTCCAGTAGCTATTTTGATGAAAACAGAAATGGGTAACGGAGTTGATTTTATGATGAACACCCATGCTTGGCATGGAAAAGCTCCAAATGACGATCAATTAAAACAAGCACTTTCACAGAACCCTGTAACACTGGGAGATTATTAAAAAATTATGAGGAAATATATAGATACTGGAGCAAACGATACAAGATCTGGATTTGGAGCTGGTTTAACGGAGCTTGGAAGAACTAAACCTAATGTTGTTGCACTTTGTGCAGATTTAATTGGCTCGCTTAAAATGGATCAATTCTTAGAAGAAAATCCTAAAAGATTTTTTCAAATAGGTATAGCAGAAGCAAATATGATGGGTATCGCAGCTGGATTAACTATCGGAGGTAAAATACCTTTTACAGGGACATTTGCAAATTTTTCAACTGGAAGAGTTTATGATCAAATAAGACAATCAATTGCATATTCAAGTAAAAATGTAAAAATTTGTGCTTCACATGCAGGAGTCACTTTGGGAGAAGATGGAGCCACTCATCAAATACTTGAAGATATTGGTCTTATGAAAATGCTTCCAGGTATGACTGTCATAAATACATGTGATTTTAACCAAACAAAAGCAGCAACACTGGCTATAGCAGATCATATTGGTCCCGTTTATTTAAGATTTGGAAGACCTAAAGTTCCAAACTTTACTCCAGATAAAGATATATTTCAAATTGGCAAAGGAATATTAATGACTGAGGGTTCTGACGTTACAATTATTGCAACTGGTCATTTAGTTTGGGAGTCTCTTAAAGCTGCTGAATATTTATTTGAAAAAGGCATTTCAGCTGAAGTTATTAATATTCATACCATTAAGCCACTAGATGAAGAAATTATAATCAATTCAGTATCTAAAACAAGGGCTGTTGTTACCGCCGAAGAACATAATATTATCGGTGGACTAGGTGAGAGTGTTTCAAGAACACTTTCTTTAAATTTCCCTTCTCCTCAAGAATTTGTTGGAACTAATGATACTTTTGGAGAATCCGGAACTCCAAGTCAATTGATGGAAAAATATGGTTTAAGTAAAAAGAATATAATTAATAAGGTTGAAAAGGTTCTAAAAAGAAAATTGTTCAAATGAAAAAATTTTACTTAAAACTATTTTTATTTTTTCCATTATCAATTTTTTCTCAAATTGATTATGGATTTAAAGCTGGAGTTAATTTAAATAATAGTTCAAATTTTTCAATAATTTCTGATGCTTTTGAAAATAAAATTACTAAAAATGATTTTCAAGGTTTTTTTATAGGGAGTTACGCTTCTATTGACCTTCTTCTAATCAATTTAAGAACAGAACTTCAATTTAGTAAAATAAAAAATAGCAATGATTTAATTCAAGAAAAAATTGAATTACCTATTACTGTTGGATATAAAATTATGCCATTTCTAAGCGCTTATATTGGTCCATCTTTTCAGTATGTTTTAAATGAAAAGAGTAATACATTTAACCTAGACGAAGTTAAAGGCAAAACAACTATGGGGATTAATATTGGTACACGTGTTCATCTGGGTAAACTTCAATTCGATTTAAGGTATGAAAGAGGCTTAAATTCATTAGAAACAAAATTACTTAATGAAAGTAATTTAAATGTAGCCAAAATTGACACGAGAGCCTCCCTATTGTCTATGGGTTTTTCCTATCGAATTAATTAGTAATATTTGGATCTAAATAATCAGGAATTCCATCTTCATCGGTATCATCAATTATACCGTTATCATCTTTGTCAATCTCATTAATTGTTAGTATTCCATCTCCATCATCGTCAGCATCGTATAAATTGATGTTGCCATCTCCATCAGTATCATCATTTAACGGCTCACCATCAAGATCAATATCCTCGAGATAAGAAGGAATTCCATCATTGTCATGATCAGAGATATTAGTTGTTAATAACGAAACTTTGAAAATTAATGGCGAATATTGAGGAATACCTGAGTTTGTGTTACTAAAATAACCAAGACCAGAAGGGAAAAACATAACACCTTGCCCAAAACCTTCAAAATTTATTGTTCCATTATTATTAACAGAATAACTTCCCGCATTAAAATTTGTAATTCCCATTCTAAATCCCTGAACAACTTGAGCTAGATCAAACCATAAGGGTAAGTCACGAAAATCAAAAACAGAGCCATCAATTAGACTACCACTATATGTAACAAAAGTTGAATCAATATTAGTTGGTTTTGAAGAATTTCCTTGTCTAGCTACTAAGTAATATAATTTATGTGGTATGTCTACTCCATCTTGTTTTACAGTTAGGATCTGTTCTTTAACCATTTCAATAAGTGGAGTTTTATCGATATTATCACCTGAAAGAGAGTCTATAACTATTTTTAAGGAATAGTCATCTGGTTTTGAATTAAAATCATCATAGTTATAAAAATGACTCAGCAAGTAACTTCTTAGTTCAATATCATCATCAGAAGATTGAACTGCAGCACTCCTTATAACTACTTCTTCTATTTCATTTTCAGATTTTTTACAACCAAAAAAACACAATATTAAAGCAAAACCTAGTATTAAATAATTAATTTTCATACATTAAAATTCCAACGCAAGATACAATTTTACTTTATTTTTGTGTAAATTTTAATCAAGTTTTAAAATGCGAATTGACCTGTTACTTTGGTGCTTGAGATTGTATAAGTCAAGATCAATGGCTTCGAATGCATGTAAAAAGGGACATATACGTCTAAACGATAAAATCCTAAAACCCTCAAGAGATATATTAACTCAAGATATAATCTCTGTTAGAAAAAATCAAATAAATTATAGAATTAAAATTTTAGATATACCTAAATCAAGAGTTGGAGCTAAAATTATAGATATTTATCGTCAAGATTTGACAGAAGGTGATGCTCATAAAAATATAGAAAAGCAAAATTTAGCTAAAACTACCCAGAGAAGTAAAGGATTAGGTAGGCCAACAAAAAAAGATCGAAGAGAAATAGATGAATTTAAAAAAGATAAAAAATAAATATTTGATACTAAACTAAATGAAAGAAAATAAAATACTAGATCAAGAAAATATAAAAAATGCTACTAGAAGAATAGCTTTTCAAATATATGAGTCAAATATTGACTTGAAAGAAATCTACCTAGTTGGAATATCAAGTAATGGAATAATTATAAGTAATCGTATTGGAGATTATTTGAAAAAGATAAGTAAAATTGATGTGAATCAAATTCAACTAGAAATGGATAAATTGAATCCAAGAAATAAAATTAAAATATCTACTGAAGTTAAATACCTCAAAAATAAAACAATAATTATTATAGATGACGTTTTAAATAGTGGATCAACACTTTTGTACGCAGTGAATTCATTTTTAAGTGTTCCTTTAAATAAGATTCAAACCGTAGTTTTAGTGAATCGGAATCATAAAAAATTTCCAATAAAAGCAGATTTTAAAGGAATTTCATTATCAACCTCCATAAAAGAACACATTAAAGTCGTGTTGGGTTCTCCAAAAAAGGAAGGTGTTTTTTTAAGCTAAGCTTAATTTCATTTGCAACTTCAAAAACAGACTTGTTGTCAGTGTCAATAGTATGCTTAGATTTATTATAAAAGTAATTTCTCTCAAATAAATCTTTGCCAATTTTTTTTTGTAGTTCCTCTTTGGAGTTTATGTGCTTAATTTTTGGTCTATCATTAGTTTCTTTAAATAGCCTCTTTGTTAAAATATTAATACTTGTCCTTAAAAAAACCGTCTCAATAAAATTATTATTACTTAACATTTCAGCAGTGTCAAAATAACATGGAGTTCCTCCTCCCAGAGAAAAGATTGTAAATTCGGGTAATTTTAATATTTTTTTTAAACATTCATATTCTAATTTCCTAAAATATAACTCTCCATTTTCACTAAATAGTTTATCAATTGATTTTTTTTCAACTTTAACAATTTCATCATCCAAATCCACAAAAGAACTCTTATATATTTCTGAAAGTTCTTTACCTACTGACGATTTACCGGACCCCATGTAACCAATTAAAACAATTTTTTTTTTCAAAATAGCATTATTAATACCTACAAATTTAAAACAAAATAATATTGAATATTCAATTTATAGACACTATATTTGCACCCTAAAAATTGACTTGATAGCTCAGCTGGTAGAGCATCTCCCTTTTAAGGAGAGGGTCCTGGGTTCGAGCCCCAGTCAAGTCACATAGCGCGCACGTGACGGAATTGGTAGACGTGCTAGGTTGAGGGCCTAGTGGGAATTATATCCCGTGGAAGTTCGAGTCTTCTCGTGCGCACATTTAATTCTATTTCTCTTATTTTAATTTTCATTTTTTGTAAATTTATATTGAATTATTTTTTTAATAATTATGAAAAAAACTTTTGATGTAGTCTCGGAACAATGCAGCCAGAATGTCACTAAGCTTTATAGCACTTCGTTTTCCATGGCAACAAGACTGCTGCACAAGTCAATAAGACAGGATATCTACAATATCTACGGTTTTGTTCGTTTTGCCGATGAGATTGTTGATACATTTCATGACTATCCTAAAGAAGATTTACTTAACAGATTTGAAAATGATCTTTTTTTATCAATAGATGAGAACATTAGCCTTAACCCAGTATTAAATTCTTTTCAAAAAACAGTAAATAAATATGATATAGACAAAAATCTAATCAAAGCTTTTATGAAAAGTATGAGATGGGATTTAGAAAAAAAAATATACCAAACAGATGATGAATACAAAGAGTATATTTACGGATCAGCAGATGTTGTAGGGTTAATGTGTCTAACTGTATTTGTCAAAGGCGATCCAAACTATTATTCTAAACTTAAGACGCCAGCAATGTCATTAGGTTCTGCTTTTCAAAAAGTTAATTTTTTAAGAGATTTAAATCTTGATTATGAAGGATTAAATCGCATATATTTCCCAGGTGTAAATGTGGATAAGTTTGATGAAGAATCTAAAAATAAAATAATTCTAGAAATCGAAGAAGATTTTAAATCAGCTTTAGATGGAATATTTCAATTACCAAAAGAGGCTAGATTTGGGGTTTATACTGCATTTAAATATTATAATAAACTTTTAAAAAAATTAAAAAATACACCCTCATTAAAAATTAAAAAAACCAGAATCCGCGTACCCAACTATCAGAAAATAGCTGTTTTAGCAAAGTCTTATATTAAATTTAAATTAAACCTATTGTGAAATGACAAAAATATTATTATTTTTTTTAACGTTTTTTATCACCTACTTAGTTATGGAATTTATGGCGTGGTTTAGTCACAAGTATATTATGCATGGTTTTTTGTGGAATCTACATAAAGATCATCACAAAAAAAATCACGATTCATGGTTTGAGAGAAATGATTTATTTTTTATTTTTTATGCAGTTGTAAGTATTTTAAATGTTTATGCTTGGGGGGAGCATTCTTTTTGGGCAGGGCTTCCAATTGGAATTGGAATTTTTACATATGGACTTTCTTACTTTATAGTTCATGATATTTTTATTCATCAAAGATTCAAGATATTTAGAAAAGTGAATAATAGATATGCAAAAGGATTAAGACGGGCTCATAAAATGCATCACAAAAATATACATAAAGATGGTGGTGAGTGTTTTGGAATGCTTTGGGTGCCCCTGAAATATTTTAAATAAATCATTTTTTCAACCAGTTATATCTTGAGCTACAAGATCTGTAATCCTGATTGATGTTAACATATGTTGATATGATTTTATCTTTCATCCATTTTTCAACTGCATCTAGTTTCTTTTTTTTAAGTGCAAGTTCTTTAATTTTGATATAATCACTTGAATAATCAGCAGCATGTTCATCAAACCTGTTGGTTACCTTTAAAATTTTGTATTTTTTTATACCAGACTTGTCCTCTTCTACTAATGGAACAGAAATCTCGTTATCCTTAAGGTATCTTATTTGATTATATAATACTGGATCTATTTTCGTTAATTCAAAACGAGTATCGGCAGTTATTGGGTTAATTAAAACTCCACCATTATTCTTTGTTTCTTTTTCAGAGGAAAAATATAAAGCGGCATCTCGAAAGCTAATTTCTCCATCAACAATTCTTTTACGCAAAGTATCCATAGTATTTTTTGTTTGCAGGAGATCATTATCGTCAATTCTTGGGGTCAAAAGTATATGCCTGACATCCACCTCCTGCCCTCTAATTTTATCAACCTTAAGCAAATGCCACCCAAAATCACTTTTAAAAGGTTCAGAAATGTCTCCCTCTGGCAGCCTGAAAGCAATATCTCTGAATTCCTTGACCATTCTCGGTCTTTTTCTTTGAAGTGTGTATTTTCCACCACTAGATCGAGAACCTGGGTCTTGTGAATATAAGATTGCTTTAGATGCAAAACTAGATCCACCTTCTAAAATGTCAACTTTAAATGATTTAAGTTGATTTATAATTCTAGTTTCTTCCTCTTTAGAAACTAAGGGGGACATTACAATCTGGGCTATTTCAAGTTCAGTTCCAAATATGGGTAAATCATTATTAGGAATGGATTCAAAAAACTCTCTAACTTCTTCAGGGGTAATAGATATTTTTTCAATAATATTTTCTTGCATATTTGCAGATAGTTTTTGAATTTTATTTATCTCAAATAATTCATCTCTGAAACTAGCTTCATCAGCTTTATTATAAAATTCTAATACCTTTTCTATACTTCCAAGCTGTTCAGTAAAGTAATCAATACTTTGACCAACATAATCATATATCTCTTGATCGCTGACCTCCAGACTGTCTTGAATTGCATGGTGAGCATACAGTTTATCTTCCATTAATTTAGATATAAGCTCACATCTTGTAACATCTTTAACAGATAGCCCTTGAGATTCCATATCAACATACATTCTATCAATATCTGAGTCAAGTATCACAAAATCTCCTATAACTGAAGCTACACCGTCAACCTTAATTTTTGATTTAACAGATTGGGAAAAAACATTCAAGTTAAACATCAATATTATCAACAAAAATTTATCTATATATTTCAAATTTTTTATTTTGTATTGCATCATTTATAATTTCTTGATCAAAGTTTTTTAAAAATTCTAGCTTTCGTTGATTAAAAACAATGTTCCTAATCGTATTCTCAACTGATGATAATGGAGCTATTTTATTTTTAGATAAAAAATCTTTTATTTTAAGCAAATATACTTGGATTGTATCTTCAACTTCAAATAATTGTGATTTTTTTATATCTAACAAATCATCAGATGAAAGAAATGGAATATTATTAACAAGTGTTTTTTGTGAAAACCATACACTGTCATTTCTGAATGAGTTAGAAAACTGAAATGACAAAGAGTCAAGAAATATTTTATCTAAATCAGAATTTCTATTAAAACGCTCTTTGATCTCGTACCTATTAATATTATATTTTGGAAATTCTATAAATCTATATTTAAATAAAGGCTCTTTTAATAGAAAAATAGAGCTATTATTAGCGTAAAATTCTTGCAATTGATTTACAGTTATTAATGTATCTATTTGAGACTTAATTATAGATGATTTATAGCTGTTATTATAAAGGTCTATTTTGTATTGATTAACTAATTTATCGAGTGCTTTTTTATTTTCATCATCAATATTTAAAACGGATCTATCAAGCAGCAAAAGTGTTTTTGCCCATTCATTAATAAAATTATGGGTTTTGATAATACTATCTGATTCTGATGAAAATTTTAAATTAAATTTTTCAATATCAGATTTGTACAAGTAATTATTATCAACTCTAGCTATTAGTTGGTTATTAACTGAATTATTTAATTCATTACATCCATATATAAATAGGATAATTAATAATATAATGGTTCTCCTTAATTTCATTTAATTATTTATAAATATTACATAATGGAAAGCAAAAGTCTGTAAAATTTTATAAAGTAAGAACAAGTATTCAAAAATACATACATTATAAAATTGTAATAACTTGTTTTACAGACATTTATGACATAAATAAAAATTTGTAAATTGCAAGAAATAATTGAGGGTGAGAACAAAATTATTTATTTATATTTTTTTATTTTCCTTTGGTACTTTTCAACCATGCCAAGCATTTTATTTTCAAAATTCTACTGAAAGTTCTATTCAAAGCGTTTTTTATAAAAATGGAGTATTGCAAGTTAATGGTTTTGAAGGACTTACTAAAATAACTGTTTACTCAATTATCGGAAATGAAATATTTTCAAAAGAATTGTCCGATTTAAATTTTACCAAAAATATACCCATGTATCTTAAAACCGGTAACATGTTTATAATTCAAATTCATTCCAATAATACAGTGAAAATTTTCAAGATTATAGCATAAAATCCTATCTGCTGTAATTTGGCGCCTCTTTTGTTATACTAATGTTATGAGGATGACTTTCACGAATTCCTGAAGAAGTAATTTGAACAAAACTACTATTATTTTTTAATGACTCTATATCCTTTGCTCCACAATAACCCATCCCTGCCCTAAGCCCACCAATAAATTGATGAATACTTTCATATAAATCGCCTTTGTATGGAACTTTTCCGACAATACCCTCAGGAACAAGTTTATTTAAGTCTGATTCTATATCTTGAAAATATCTATCCTTAGATCCTTTTTCCATTGCTTCAATCGAGCCCATACCTCTGTAAGATTTAAATTTTCTCCCTTCATATATTATAGTTTCTCCAGGAGACTCTTTTGTACCAGCCAATAAAGAACCTAACATAACACAATCAGCTCCGGCTGCAAGAGCCTTTGGAATATCTCCAGTGTATCTAATTCCTCCATCAGCAATAACAGGAATTCCAGTTCCTTCAAGCGCTTTGGAAACATTCAAAATAGCTGTAAACTGAGGATATCCTACACCGGCAATAATACGAGTAGTACATATGGACCCTGGACCAATTCCCACCTTAACAGCGTCTACTCCTAAATTAGCTAAATAAATAGCTGCCTCCGCCGTAGCAATATTACCAACTACAAGCTCTAAATCTGGAAAAGCTAACTTAATTTTTTTAACAACCTCTGAAACACCTTTAGTATGTCCATGAGCTGTATCAATAACTATAGCATCAACTTGGGCATTTACTAGTGCTTTAGTCCTGTCCATAACATCCCCACTTATCCCAACTGCAGCTGCAACTCTAAGTCTACCGTAATTATCTTTATTAGCAATAGGCTTAGAACTGTGTTTTGTTATGTCTCTAAATGTGATTAAACCAACTAATTTATAGTTCAAATCAACCACAGGAAGCTTTTCAATTTTATACTTTTGAAGAATTTGCTCAGCATCATCCAAAGAAGTTCCCTCCTTGACGGTTACAAGGTTTTTTGAAGTCATAACCTCAGTTATAGGTCTTTTATTGTTCCTTTCAAAACGAAGATCCCGATTAGTGACAATACCCACTAATTTTCCAATTTCATCAATGATTGGTATTCCTCCAATACTGTGTTTTTCCATTGATGATTTGGCGTCAGACACACGAGAATTTAAAGTTAAAGTAACTGGATCTAATATCATCCCTGACTCAGAACGTTTGACTTTTCTAACTTTTTCAGCTTGTTGAGCTACTGTCATATTTTTGTGAAGAACACCAATACCTCCCTCACGTGCAATTGCAATTGCCATTTTACTCTCCGTTACTGTATCCATTGCAGCTGAAGATATGGGAACGTTAAGTTTAATTTTTTTAGTAAAGTTACTTACGATTGATACATCTCTGGGAAGTACATCTGAGAATGAAGGAACTAACAACACATCGTCGTATGTTAAACCTTGGTCTAAAATTTTGTTGGATTTCATTTGCAATTTATATAGAATATAATTGCATACAAATTTACAAAATTAAAATTTAGTATTTATTCTAAATCAATTAGACTAAAATAATTTCAAAATATTGATTGAACATTGGTTTAAATTAAATCTTGTAAACAGCGAATTATTTTAAAGTTTTATTTTAAAATAAATAGATCATCAATTATATTTGCATGAAAATAAAAATTATATGATTACTCGAATTGAAAAAGAATTAGCTCCATTAAAAAAGCAATTAGTAAACCATGATTTATACAATAATTTAAAAAAAATTAGTGATATAAGAATTTTTATGGAGCAGCATGTTTTCGCTGTTTGGGATTTTATGTCACTGGTTAAAAAACTTCAAATAGATCTAACTAATACTAATATACCATGGACCCCTTCGAAACATCCAATAGCAGGAAGATTAATTAATGAAATTGTTTGGGGAGAAGAAACTGATATAAACAAGAATAACATTCCAATGAGTCATTTTGAAATGTATATCGACTCAATGGTAAGTATTAGAGCTAGCACACATAACATAAATAATTTTATAGATAACATCAATAGTGGTTTAAGTGTAAATAATGCACTAAGTATATTAGAAATACCTAAGGAAGTTAAAGAGTTTGTTAATTTTTCATTTTCAACAATAAAAGAAAATAAAATTCATAAAATAGCTGCTGTATTTACTTTTGGAAGAGAAGATCTACTTCCTGATTTATTTGTAAAACTTTTACAACAACTTCAAAACAAACATCCTAACTCCCTAGATGATATAATGTATTATTTCAAAAGACATATTGAATTGGATGGAGATGAACATGGACCTATGGCCTTAAATATGATTACAGAATTATGTGGAAATGAAAAATCAAAATGGTTAGAAGTGATAAATGCTTCTAAACAAGCACTTCAAATGAGAATTAATTTATGGGATTCAATAAATAAAAGTATTAAAGAAAGTTATAGATTAGTGAAATGATTAAAAAAATTTTTATTACAACTTTGTCATTCTCTTATTTAATGATATCTGCCCAGACTAATCCAAGAAAATATGCAGAAAGCATAAGCTCAGAGGAATTGAAGGGGCTATTATATACTTATGCTTCTGATTATTTTTCAGGAAGAGAAACTGGTGAAAAAGGTCAAAAAATTGCAGTTGATTTTTTAAGAGATTATTACATTAATCAAGAAATTTCTCCAGCTAAAAATACTGATAACTTTTTTCAAAAAATGATTCTTAAAATAAAAGATAAAAAAGTTAGCACTGAAAATGTAGTTTCAATAATAACAGGAAGTGAAATCCCAGAAGAATACATTATTATCTCTGCTCATCTGGACCATGTAGGGAAAAATAATGAAGAAATATTTAACGGTGCAGACGACGATGGCTCGGGAACTGTTGCCTTATTAGAAATAGCAGAAGCCTTTCAAAAGTCAGTTAGTGATGGGGATGGTCCAAAAAGATCTATTGTATTCCTTCATGTTACTGGAGAAGAAAAAGGATTACTTGGCTCTAAATATTACACAAAAAATCCGTTATATCCGCTTGAAAAGACTGTAGCTAACCTAAATGTTGATATGATAGGTAGGATAGATCCAAAAAGAGAAGACAAAGACCCTAATTATATTTATTTAATAGGCTCTGATAGACTAAGTAAAGAACTACACGTACTTTCTGAAAAAGTTAATAACGATTATATTAATCTCAAAATTGATTATACTTTCAACGACGAAAAAGATCCAAATCGGTTTTATTACAGAAGTGACCATTATAATTTTGCAAAAAAAAATATTCCAATAATTTTTTATTTTAATGGGACTCATAACGATTATCATAAATCAACAGATACTCCTGAAAAAATTAATTATCCTTTATTAGCAAAACGTAGTAAGTTAATTTTTTATACTGCATGGAAATTAGCAAATCAAAAAAACAGAATCAAATTGAATAAGTAATATTCTTCATCATAGTATGGATATTTCAATTTTTCTTTTGTTTTGTATCACGGTTTTAATACTTACTTTTAGCCCAGGTCCTGATATTATTTTTGTTATAACTCAAAGCCTACAAAAAGGTTACAAATACGGATTTAAAATTTCATTTGGATTAGTTACTGGACTATTTATATATACTCTAGCCTCCACTTTTGGACTTTCATTAATCTTAAAAGGGTTTCCTGAATTTTATTATTGGATTAAAATATGTGGAGCAGTCTACATTGGATTTCTAGCATATAAAGAATTACCTATAAGTAGGATTATTAAATCCGTAAATTCGAAAAAAAATAATCCTTTTTTTGATGGACTAATAATGAATCTTTCTAACCCAAAGATTATGTTTTTTTTTATTAGTTTATTTCCTCAATTCATTTTTCATGATAAATTATCTATTACATATCAATTTTTAATTCTCGGAATAGTATTTATAGTTATTGCTTTTTTAATTTTTGTTTTTGTTTCAATTATAGCATCTCATCTGGGTAGTAAAAGCCCTATTAACATTAACTCTAAATATTTTTCTTACATACAATTTATTATACTAGGAATTATTTCTGTCCTATTTTTTATCAGTGGAATCAAGGATATAATCAAACAAGACAGCGTTGAATTCCTTTGGTGATTCCATTTGAGGGAGATGTGCAGCAGATTTAAAAAAGAACTCCTGCCTATTAGGAATCATTTTATTAAGCTTGTCCTCAAACTTATCATAATTAACTACTGTATCATATTCACCCCAAAGTGTATAAATATCAATATTTGTTTTAGCTAGTTCTGTGTGAATACTATCTAACGATACATGATTTTTTAAAGTTGAAATTAGGGCTTTAGCGAATCCTTTATATTTTTGAAGTTCGGAGTATTTTATATCCCAATCCTTAAATTGATCAGGATTTTTAAAATCATTTTTTTGACCTTTGGAAATAGATTCATAATTATTTATATAATTACGAATTTCGTTTTGACTAACTGTTTTATCTTTTTTTTCTGTTAAATCATTAAATCCATTAGAGGAAACATAAACTAACTTCTCAACTCTTTCAGGATCAATTTGTGCCATTTTTGAAATAACCCTACCCCCATTTGAAAGTCCAATTAAAACTGACTTATTAATTGAAAGAGAATCCATAAGCTCCCAACTTTGTGAGGCAAATAATTCATCGGTATAATCTGTATCCAAATTTTCCGAATAACCCCTCCCAAATAAATCAAATCTTAAAACCTTGTAACCTAGATTTTTTGCTTTTTGGTAAGTAGGCTCCCAAATATAGGAAGGAACTGAAAATCCGTGAATTAAAACCAAAACTGGTCCTGATTTATTTTCATTAGCTAATTCATAATAAGTAAAACCATTACTTAACTCAATAAATTTACCTGATGTACTTTTACTTATTTCACCAATAAATTTTTTATTTTTTGTTATAAAC
Source organism: Candidatus Marivariicella sp. (assembly GCF_983056325.1). Taxonomy (NCBI): domain Bacteria; kingdom Pseudomonadati; phylum Bacteroidota; class Flavobacteriia; order Flavobacteriales; family Flavobacteriaceae; genus Candidatus Marivariicella; species Candidatus Marivariicella sp. Next base: position 38,377 of record NZ_CEZOWA010000008.1, read on the forward strand.
TCGTATTGATTGGGTTTATCATTTTCATTATTAGATGAACATGAGAAAAACAAAAATATTAGAATATATTTTATTGATTCATTCATTTGGTTTAAGTAAAAACTCCCAATATGTATTAAGGAGACTGATTAGTTAATGTTATTTATTTACAGAAATAAATCTACCTTTTTTTCCTCGTCTCCCTTCTAATTCTTTGGCTTTTAAAAACTCTTGTTTAGTAAATCTTTTGCCATTAATGTACAGGTGCTTAACGCCAGACGGAAATTCAATATCTAAAATACATCTTCTCATTTTGATTAATTGGATCCTAAATATATAATTTTTTATTCAAAATCAAATTTCGAATCTAATTAAGATTTATTATTCATATAAATTTAAATTGATATATTGTTATTATTGAAATTTTAAAATTCATTATAAATAACTGAAATGGAATATTTTACAAACGGTAAGCGTTTATTTTCTTTAGATGCCCTTCGAGGATTTGATATGTTTTGGATTATAGGTGCTGAAGAAATATTTCATAAAATGTCTGAAATAAAATCCAATACCTTTTGGAATTCCTTATCAAATCAGTTTACTCATCCCGAATGGAATGGTTTTGTGTTTTATGATTTAATTTTTCCTTTATTTTTATTTTTATCAGGAGTTGCAACACCATATTCTATTGGATATCAAATATCAAAAGGTAAAAAGAAAAGCTATTTGTTAAAGAAAGTAGTCAAAAGAGGACTAATACTTGTTTTACTCGGAGTAATTTATAATAATGGCCTTGAAATAAAATCAATTGAAGAAATAAGGTTTGGAAGTGTTCTTGGAAGAATTGGTTTGGCATACATGTTTGCAAATATTATATATCTATTTGCAAATAAAAAAACACAAATTATTTGGTTTTTTTCACTACTAATTGGTTATTGGGGAATATTTTTATCTTTTTCTGCTCCTGGATTCTCCTCTGGAGATTTGTCAATTGAAGGAAATATAATTTCATACTTAGATCGTCTTATAATGCCTGGAAAGCTGTTTCTAACAATACATGATCCAGAAGGCCTGTTTTCAACTATTCCTGCCATATCAACTGCACTTTTAGGTATTTTTACTGGAAACATTTTAATTAATTCCAAAAAAGGTAAAGAAAACAAAACAAGTATTGGGTTAATTGTAATTGGTTCCATATTAATAATCATTGCTCAAATATGGAATTTATATTTTCCAATAAATAAAAACTTATGGACCAGTTCATTTGTTCTTCAGTGTGGGGGTATAAGCATGATACTTATGTCAATTTTTTATTACTTAATCGATGTTTTAGGATATAATAAATGGGCTTTTTTCTTTAAAGTTATTGGGATGAATTCAATTTTAATATATATGTCATTAATTTTTATTAATTGGAATTATACAACAAATTCAATATTCAAATGGTTATTTCATATAATTGGCGAACCCTATGATTCCGTTGTTTATGTCTTTTGTTTATTGATAGTTCAATGGATATTTTTATATTTATTATACAAAAAGAAAATCTTTTTAAGAGTTTAATACAATATTATCAAAATGAAGCTTAATAAAGTATACTTTATTCTAACCATTCTAATCATAATTTCATCTTGTAGTAGTGATGATGACGCACAAAATGATTCACAAGTTGTTATTGATTCAGAAGAAAACTTTAACAATGTATCAAGTCAAAATTCAGATCACCTAATAACAACTTATTCCGGTAATAAAGTCTCTTCATTATTAATGGCTTCAAGTGAATACAGTTCTTGGAAAAGTGAGGATCATTTTTCAGAAGCTTCATATAGGGAGGCAATAGTAAAAGATATTTATAAAGAATTTTCAGATAAATATGATTTTATATTTCTTGTATTAAATGAAGAAGAGATTCCTGAAGGAATAAATTATTATGGAAAAAATGTAGGAGTATCTAATAATATTACTGGAATTGGTGGTGGAATTTATAACTACACTTCTAATTATGGATCATCGGGAAAATTAAAATCAGTAATGCAATTGTCTAGTTTAAGTTTTCTTCAAAACGGACCTGCACTTCATGAATTAATGCATAATTGGGGTAACTATGCTTTACCTACAGAAAATGTAGATCAAACAGGTTCCAATCTAACCTCATATTCATATTATGGACATTGGGGATTTACTGGAGGAAGTACAAGGGGCCAACTAGGTGGTTTTAAGCAAAGTACTTTAGAGGAGTTCGGTGATAATATGTATTCTGTTGATTCTTTTGGACCTTTTGCAAATGGAGGAAATAGTGTTCCCTATAATGAATTAGAATTGTACTTAATGGGGATGACATCTATTAACTCTGTCAATCAATTCGATTTATTTAATAATATCACTTCACTAGAGATAACTAATAATAAATTTACTTTTACAGCTAACAGGCTTACCTTCGGACCTGCTGAGTTGGAAAGTTTACTTGGAGAAAGATCACCAAGCTCGACTGATTCTCAAAAAGAATTTGACTTATTACTTATTGTTTTAACTGATAACCCTTTAACTGATAATCAATGGACTTCCATAAATAATGCAGCGGAATGGTTTTCATTTAAAGGAGCAGACGAATATTCATCTTACAATTTTTGGGAGGCAACAAACGGAATTGGCTCTATAAATATTGGGAATTAAAAAACCCCAAAAAGGGGGTTTAATAATTAAGTAAAAAAATTTACCAGCTTTTTACCAATACAGAAGTAGTACTTCTAGTGTATTCTTCTTTGGATATAGCCTTAAGCCACTCACTCCAAGCCTTAGCTTCACTTTCGTTTTTAGCTCCAAAACTATAAGCCGTCTCTAAGTCCTTATATGAAGAGTATACATACATATTTTCTCCATTTTGAGTGCCATGGATAATTTGACCAATTGAAACATATCCGTCAGGTTTGAATGACTTCAATAGATTAGAAAATGCACCAACAAAAGCTTCAGGATTTTTAACTTTAAATTGCCAGTTTTGAGCTACTTCGTGTTCTTTATCTGAAACCCCAGCTCTTATTAAAGTTTTACCTGCATTGGCATTTGTTTTAATATATTTTGTTATTTTAGATATATACAAGTCCCAAGCTGGACCCTTTAATGAATTTCTAAAATCAGCTAAAGATTTTGCAGATAAAGATGAAAAACTTAATTCATGAGTTGCTTTTTCATTAGACCCTTTAAAAGTTATAACTCTTAGTGAGGCATTAACATCACTAGGAATCTCGATACTTGAATAGTAACCGTCAATTAGACTTGCAACCTGATCTCTTTCCGAAAGAGGAGCTTCTATTGAGATATTATGCCAATATAAGTTTTGAGCAGATGAACTCAAGCTAAATAAAAGTATGAGAGTAGTAAATAATATTTTTTTCATTTTATTTAAATTTTAAATTAGTTTATAAATTAATAATAATTGTGTAATGAAAGTAAATTTATATTTTTTATTTGAATTAATTCTTAATTTTAAGAAAATAAATCCCACAGTTAGATGCTAATTCAATACTTTAAAAATGCTAAAAAAAATAAAAGTAGTTATCCTGAAGAATTAAAGTCTGTCTTAAATAAAGAGGATTGTAAATCGGCATATGAAGAAATAAAGACGTGGGATAATTATTCTCCTACCCCACTTCTATCGCTTGAAAATATTGCAACTGAGATTGGTTTGAAAGATATTTACTTTAAAAATGAAAGTGATAGATTTGGTCTAGGAAGTTTTAAAGCACTTGGAGGAACATACGGTGTTTTAAAATTTATTCACAACCAACTAAAACAAGAAATTGGTAATGAGGTTACGTTTGATAAAATCAAAAATGGGGATTATAAAAATTTAATTTCAAAATACACAGTGACTACTGCTACGGACGGTAATCATGGTAGGGCAATAGCTTTTGGTGCAAAAATTTTTGGTTGTAAATGTCAAATATTTGTTCATTCACAAGTAAGTAATGGACGTCAAGAAGCAATGGAAAAGCTTGGTGCTAATGTTGTTCGAATTTTAGGAAACTATGATGAATCATTAAATGTTTGTAAGAAGGAGGCGTTTAAAAATAATTGGCATATAATTTCTGATACATCATACGAAGGATACACAAAGTATCCAAAATACATAATGGCTGGATATACAGTTATGGCGCAAGAATTAGATAAACAATTTAAAAATAAGTTAATTCCTACACATGTATTTCTTCAAGCAGGAGTTGGATCTTTTCCTGCATCCATTTGTAGTTATTTATGGCAAAAATATAATTCCAATATGAAAATTATAATAGTTGAATCTGAACGAGCACCTTGCTTAATAAAAAGTGCAAAAAACAATAAAATGGTATCACATAATATCACCGAAGAAACAATTATGGCAGGATTATCATGTGGAGAACCTTCATTGTTAGGTTGGCAGATTTTAGATCAATCGGTTGATCATTTTATAACAATCAATGACGAATTAATACCAAAAACCATGAAGTTGTTATTTAAAAACAAACCACAAATAGAAGCCGGAGAATCCTCTGTTGCAGGGTTAGCAGGCCTTCTAGACTTGATGAAAAAAGAAGATATTATTAAAAGTACAGGATTAAATAAAGAAAGTATTGTTCTTTTATTTGGAACAGAAGGAGCTACTGATCCTGATATTTTCAGATCAATAATAGAATCTTAAATTTAATTTCACACTTTTCCGAAATGAATTTCAAAAAATATTGATCCACAAATTAAAATGATATATTTTATTGATTGTCGTTTACCAAAAAAACCTTCGATTTCTCGAAGGTTAATCTTGGGTGGAAGACCGGGTTCGAACCGGCGACCTCCTGGACCACAACCAGGCGCTCTAACCAGCTGAGCTACAACCACCATTAGGGATGCAAATTTAAACTATTTTATTTTGGACACAAGTGTTGCTTAAAATAATTTTTAAATCAAGTCCGAAATACTTTTAACTGAAGGATACCTCTCAGAAGTAAAGCCTTCACCAGCCTCTACACCAATTATTCTTCCTAAGTTTAGAGATCTATATTTGACACTTTCAATAAAGTTCAAAGAACTAATAGGAGTTGATTCTCTTGAATCGTCAGAAGAATAGAATTGACTTGAAAATGCTTTTACAGCCAAAATTTTTTTATCTATAAACCCAGATACATCAACAACAAAATCTGGTTCAATTTCATTCCATTGAATGTAGTGATATACAACTTTTGGCCTCCAAGGTATTTGCTTATGACCTAAATTATCAGATGTTTCAAGTTTACTTAACCCACTCAAGAAACAGGAATGAGAAACTAAATCAGACCCCCTTCCATGGTCAATATGCCTGTCTTGGGTTGCATTACACAAAACAATATCAGGTTTATGTAATCTAATTAATTCAATTATTTTTATTTGATGAGCCTCATCATTTTTAAAATAAACATCTTTAAATTTTAAGTTTTTTCTAAAATTAACTCCTAAAATTGTCGCTGCTTTATTTGCTTCTTCGTGTCTTATTTGAACAGATCCATTTGTTCCCATCTCACCTTGAGTCAAATCAATAATTCCTACAGATTTTTTTTCATAAATACTTTTGGCTATTGTTCCCCCACAGCCTAACTCAACATCATCAGGATGCGCACCAAAAGCTAAAATATCAACTTTCATTTAATGATAATTTTAGAGAGTTATCAATATCATTTTTCAAATCCTCAACAGATTCAATTCCAGCCGACAACCTAATTAATTGATCTGATATTCCTTGATTAATTCTTTCGTCTTGAGTAAGAGAATAATGAGAGGTAATTTTTGGATAATTTGCAGTGCTTTCAACACCAGCAAGACTCATCACTGGTTTAATAATTTTAAGATTTTTTAAAAATAAACTAGCTTCAATTTTAGAACTTAATTCAATTGAAAGCATACCTCCAAAACCGCTCATTTGTTTTTTTGCTATTTCATGATCATCATGTGATTTTAATCCTGGATAATAAACTTTTGAAATCAGATTGTGTTTCTCTAAAAATAATGCTAACTCCATAGCATTTTTATTCTGTTCACGAACTCGAATAGGAAGAGTTTTTATACTTCTTTCAAGGAGCCAAGCTGAAAACTCGCTGATAGTTCCTCCAAGATTCTTCGCTAATTCATAAATTTTATCAATATGACTTTTAGAAGATATAACTGCTCCAGCAGAAATATCGCTATGTCCTCCTAAGTATTTGGTCGCACTATGAATGACAATGTCAATACCAAAAGCAATTGGATTTTGATTAATTGGACTAGCAAAAGTATTATCAATCATGGTCCACAAATCGTTTGACTTAGCTAAATCAGATATAGATTTCATATCAACGATTTTAAGTAATGGATTACTGGGACTTTCAATATATATTCCTTTTGTATTATGCTTTATGCATGCTTTAAAATCTTCAACATTTGATCCAGATGCAAAGCTGTAAGAAATATTATAATTAGAAAACTCCTTTTTAATCAAGTTTCTTGTTCCACCATATATATCATTATAAAAAATAACATGATCTCCAGAACTAAGATGAGACAATAAAGAGGTAGTAACCGCTGCCATACCTGATCCGAATATCAAAGAATGTTCGCCTCCTTCGATAGCAGCAATTTTTTTACACAAACCTTCTTGATTAGGAGTGTTTATGTATCTAGGATATCTTTTTTCATCAACATCATTAAATTGATATGCAGTTGACATATAAATAGGTGAAATAGCACCTTTATAAATTGGATCTTCTAGAGTGCCAGAATGAAGACAAATAGTCTCAATTTTATTCTGACTCATAACTATCCTTTTAACCAATTTAGGACTTCAATATCGTCTATTTGTTTTCTGGGTGAAATTGATTTTATAACATATCCGTTTTCATCAATTAAAAACTTTTGAAAATTCCATGTGACAACTGAATCAATATTTCCATTCAAAACTTTACTGGTTAAGAAAGAATAAATCGGGTGTTGATTGGGTCCTAAAACTGAAATCTTACTCATCATTGGAAAAGTTACCCCATAGTTTTGCCTGCAAAATTCAGCAATTTCTTCGTTTGTACCGGGTTCTTGCCACAAAAAATTATTAGATGGGAATCCAATAATAACAAGGTTGTTATCTTTGTTTTTTTCATATAAGGACTGTAGAGACTTATATTGTGGGGTTAAACCGCATTTTGAAGCAGTATTAACAATTATTATTTTTTTTCCTTTCAGATCTGAAAAATCAAAGTTTTCACCATATAAGTCCTCAACAGTGAATTGATATATTGTTTTGTCCATTTTATCAATAATTTGAGCATTTGCATAAATAGCGAAAAGAAATAGAAAGAAAAAAGCTAATTGTTTCACAAGTTATTTTTTATAAAATTACAATTTTTAATTTGAAAAGAGCACTTAAATTATTTCTGCCGAAAGGCTGGCTTCGTGAAGCAAGATACATCGAGGCTCTAAATCTTTTATTTGCCCAGTTTTAACTACACACTTACCTGAAAAATGAACAATATAAGTACATTGTTGAGCCTGCATAATCGAATGATCACAAACTGATATCAGAGTATTTATAACATGATCAAAGGTATTTACTTCATCATTATACAAAATAAGCTCGTGTTCTCTTTTTACTTGAACAATTTGTTCAATATTTTCCTCAGGATTAATTTTTGGCTGAGATGAACAGTTTATTGTTTTATGTAATGTATTGATCCCCATGAATTTTTAACTTTTTGAGAAACTAATTTCAAATTTAAAGACTTAGCTTTTTTATCAATATCAATTATATCAAAATCATAAAAACCACTTATAATTAACTGACCATTATGATTTAACAGTTTATTATAAATAGAAATATCCTTTATTATAATGTTTTTATTAATATTAGCCAAAATAATATCGTATTTACTTTCTAAAAGTAAATTTATATCTCCCCAAAAAACATTAATAAATTTACAATTATTTAATTGAGAGTTTTCTTTGGTGTTTTCATAACTCCATTGATCAATATCAATAGAATCAATATGTTTTGCTCCTTTTTTTTCAGATAAAATACTCAAAACACCTGTTCCACAGCCCATATCCAGAATAATTGAATCATCCAATTTAAGATCCAAAATATAATTCATGACCAATGATGTGGTTTCATGATGGCCAGTACCAAAACTCATTTTAGGAGTAATTATAATTTCATATTTTAATCCTAAAGGAGCATGAAAGCCTGCTCTTACAACACAATCTTTATTGATAAAAATAGGCTTAAAGTTACTTTCCCAAATCTTATTCCAGTTTTTGGAATAAATTATTTTAGAAGAGTACGTGATTTTAAATTTTGGATTTGAAAGTATTCTGAGTTTGGATAAGAGATTTGTTTCCCATTTTTCATCCAATAAACATGCATCAACACCATAGATTTTTTCTTCAAAAGTGTCAAAACCAAGTTCAGACAACTCCGCTATCAAAATTTCAGAACCAATATTTATAGGATCTATATTAAATGAAAGTAAACGATATCTTATTGGCATTACAATGCATTCACTATCGCTGCAAAGTCTTTTGAATTTAAAGACGCTCCACCTATTAATCCTCCATCTACATCTGGTTGAGAAAAAATATCATTTGCATTTGATGGTTTTACGCTTCCACCATAAAGAATAGAGACAGAATCTGCCAGAATTGTATTGTACTTTTTTGAAATTAAATTTCGTATGTATAAATGCATTTCTTGAACTTGTTCAGGAGATGCTGTCTCTCCAGTTCCTATTGCCCATATGGGTTCGTAAGCAATTATAATATTTCTCAATGAATCTTTCGATTGGAGAAAAATTGTTTTTTCTAATTGGTGCTTTATATATTCAAAATGATTTTTAGACTTTCTGTCAGATAATTTTTCGCCAACACAAAAAATAATCTCTATATTTTCCTTTATTGCTTGGTCAACTTTTTCTTTTAATATCTCATTAGTTTCATTAAAATAAGTTCTTCTCTCAGAGTGCCCAAGAATACAAATAAAGACATCTGAACTTTTTATCATTAAAGACGATACTTCACCGGTAAAAGCTCCCTTATTAGCGGAGTGCATATTTTGTGAAGCAACCTCAATATTAGATTTTTTTAATTTTTCACTTACAAGACTCAACTGCGTGAAAGAAGGGGAAACAATAATTCTTACTTTTTTGGAAAAATTACATTTTAAAAGTTCATCTAATAGGGATAGAGTTTCAATATTTGAATTATTCATTTTCCAGTTACCCGCAATAATTTTTTTCCTCATAGTTTGTTAATTTTTTAAGTGAATCATTGCAAAAACAGAATAATTAATCATGTCCTGGTAGTTGGCGTCAATACCCTCGGAAACAATAGTCTTACCATTGTTTTCCTCAATTTGTTTTACTCTAAGTAGTTTTTGTAAAATCAAATCCGTTAAAGACGTGACTCTCATCTCACGCCAAGCTTCGCCATAATCATGATTTTTTTTAAGCATCAAATCGAATGTAATTTTAGAGTGTTTGTTATATAAATCGAGTGCTTGTTTATTATTAAGGTCTGGCTGATCTGAAACTCCAAGTTCAATTTGGATTAGAGCCATAATAGAATAATTAATTATACCTATAAACTCGTCTTCTTGACCTTCGGATATTTTCTGTTTTTTATTGGTTTGTATACCCCTTATTCGTTGAGCTTTAATAAAAACTTGATCGGTTAAGGATTCTAACCTTAAAATACGCCATGCACAGCCATAATCCTTCATTTTTTTTGTGAACAATTCTTTACATTTACTTATTATTTCGATGTATTGGTCTTGTGTAGATACCATGAACAAAATTTATACTAAATTTCTAAAATTTTTTAATACAAAGTAGTAACTTTTATAAAAGTTATCAAAACAAAATATTAAACTATGACTTTAAATTGTCGAGGACAGTTAATTGATTTAAGTAGCCCTAAAATTATGGGGATTTTAAATATTACTCCTGATTCATTTTATGATGGTGGAAAATACGATTCAATCGACTCATCTTTAAAGCAGTGTGAAAAATTAATAAAGGAAGGTGCTTCTTTTGTAGATGTTGGAGCAATAAGTACTGCCCCAGGGGCAAACGAATTAACTTTAGAAATTGAAAAACAAAGACTTTTACCAATTTTAGAAAAATTATTAATAGAATTTCCCGATTGTTTGTTTTCTATTGACACCTTTCGTTCAGAGGTAGCAGAGGAGTCTTTAAAAATGGGGGCATCAATAATTAATGATATCTCTGGCGGAGATTTTGATGAAAAAATGTTGAGTGTTGTAGGTAGATATGATTCTCCTTTTGTATTAATGCATAGAAAAGGAGATTCAAAATCAATGCAAACCAATCCTAAATATGATAATGTTGTTACCGAAATAATTTTACACTTATCTGATAAAGTTAGAATTGCACATGATAATGGTATTAATGATGTTATTATAGATGTAGGTTTTGGATTTGGCAAAACCATTAAAAATAATTTTGATTTATTAAAAAATATACATCTCTTCCAATCTCTAGATTGCCCTATTTTATCTGGTATATCAAGAAAATCAATGATATGGAAATATCTTGATATTTCACCTGAAGAATCTCTAAACGGAACTACATTTTTGCATGCTTTCGCATTACAAGGTGGGACCAATTTACTTAGAGTTCATGATGTTAAAAGCGCTAAAGAATGTATAGATTTATTGCAAGCCCTGAGTTAGTTTTATACTTTTACAAAAACTAATTAATTGGAAACACTTGACTTTTTAAATATAAGTTTCATTGATCTCTTTGATATCAGTCTTGTTGCTTTACTATTATTCTCACTTTATAGATTGGTAAAAGGAACAGTAGCAATTAATATTTTTTTAGGTATTGTTATTGTTTATATGATATGGAAGCTAACTGATCTGCTTAATATGGATGTTCTAAGCAATATTCTTGGAAACTTTATAAGCGTCGGTTTTTTTGCTCTTATAGTAGTTTTTCAACAAGAGATTCGAAAATTTCTTCTTTTAATTGGATCATCAAATTTTACATCGCGAAAAAATGTTTTAAAATATTTTAAATTTTTTAATCAACCTCAAGTTCAAAATGAAACAGATGTGAAGATGATTTTAGATTCGTGTATTAAAATGTCCAAAGAAAAAACTGGAGCAATTATAATTTTAGAGAGAAATACAAATCTAGATTTTGTAAAAAATACTGGAGATGATGTAAATATATTTTTATCATCCCAGATTTTAGAAACTATTTTTTTTAAAAATGCTCCCCTTCACGATGGAGCAATAGTGATAAAAGACAACTATATTACAGCAACACGAGTAGTTTTACCAGTTTCAGATAATAAAAAATTAGCTCACAGATTTGGATTAAGACATAAAGCAGGTATGGGTATTAGTGAAAAAACTGATGCAACAGCCATAGTTATTTCGGAGCAAACCGGTAAAATGTCTTATTTCAAAGATGGTGATTTTGTAAAATATGATTCCCAAGGAGAGCTAAACAAATTAATAATTGAAGACTTAAGTTATTAATTTATTTCAATTATAAAACAATCTAATTAAGTAGAAAATTGAACATTATAAAGTTGAGAATATTTTCCTGAATTTATTTTCAAGAGTTCTCGGTGAGTACCCTCCTCAATTATTTTGCCTTCATCCATCACAATTATCTTGTCAGCTTTTCGAATAGTTTCAAGTCGATGAGCTATTATTATGGAAGTTTTACCTTCTGTTATTTTTGCAGTAGCTTTTTGAATTAAGCTCTCTGATTCTGTATCGATTGAAGACGTAGCTTCATCCAGAACTAAAATTGTAGGATTTGCAATATAGGCTCTCAAAAAAGCAATTAGTTGTCTTTGTCCTGATGATAACATCACCCCTCTTTCTTTGACATCATAAAAATATCCTTTTGGAAGTTTACTTATAAATTCGTGAACTCCTATTTCTTTTGCAGCATTAACTACTTTCTCTATTTTAATAGAGGAATTAAATAGTGTAATATTATCATATATTGAAGCAGCAAATAAAAATACATCTTGACTAACGGTACATATATGTTTTCTTAATGAATCTAATTTAATTTTTTCAATTGATATATCATCTATTTTAATCTGCCCGCTCTGATATTCATAAAAACGTGAAAGCAAATTTATAATTGAAGATTTTCCAGCACCAGTAGGGCCAACAATAGCAATTTTCTCTCCAGGATTAACTTTGAAGCTAATACCCCTTAAAACATGTTCATTAGATACGTATGAAAAGCTGACATCTTTAAAAGATATTGATCCCTTAAGTTTCTTTGGAGATAAAATACCAGTATTTGAAATAGAACTATCTGTCTCTAAGATTTCAAAGATTCTTGATGAAGATACCATACCCATTTGAAGAGAATTAAATTTATCAGCTATTTGTCTTAAGGGACGAAACAACATTTGAGACATTTGAATAAAAAGAAAAATTACTCCCAGAGTAACTCCACCCCCACTAATAACATTAACTCCGCCATACCAAACTAATAATCCAATTGTAATTGATGAAGATATTTCAGCAACTGGAAAAAAAATAGAATTGAACCAAACTGTTTTTAACCAAGCATTTTTATGTTTATTATTTATGTCTTCAAATGATTTGTATTCTAATAATTCTCTATGAAATATTTGAACTATTTTCATTCCTGAAATTCTTTCTTGAACAAAAGAATTTAGGTTTGCAACTTCTTTTCTTACATCCTCAAAAGCTACTTTCATTGACTTTTGAAACAATCTTGTTGCATATAAAATTATAGGGAGAATTGAAAAAACAATTAAAGAAAGCTTCCAATTCACTATCAGCATAATTACAATAACTAATAACATTTTTAAAAAGTCCGCAATTATCATAAATAACCCTTGAGAAAAAATACTTGAAATTGTTTCGATATCATTTACTACTCTAGTTACTAATCTTCCTACAGCTGAGTTGTCAAAATATGACATTTTAAAATTAATAATTTTGTTAAATAACGAAACTCTTAAATCTTTAATCACCCGCTGACCTAAAAAATTTGCATAAAAAACAAAAAGAAATTGAAAACAAACTTCAAGAATTAGAGTTACTAGCATAAGCCCTAGGTAAAAAAGCATACCATCATAATCTTTTTTCGTTATATAATCATCAACTGTTATTTTAAGTAAGTATGGTGTTAAAATTGAAAATGAAGACAAGCAAATTGCAAAAAGAATTACTAGATAGTAACTGCTTCTATATGGGTTTACATAGTCCATTAACTTATTAAACAAGTTGAAATCAAAAATTTTACCTTTATTTTTAGTCATCTAAGTAAATTGAATTTGGATATATGATTTTTGTTAGAAATAGTCCATTTGCAGGAGCTGAATAACCAGCATTTGCTCTTTTTTTACTTGCCAATATTTTTTCTAATTGATTAATATTCTTTTTACCATTTCCTATTTCAATCAAAGTACCGACGATAGCTCTAACCATATTCCTCAAAAACCTATTAGCAGTTATTTCAAAAACAGCTCCATTATCATTTAAATTCCATATTGCCTTGTCAATATCACATAAAAATGTTTTAACGTCTGTGTTAGACTTTGAAAAACACTTAAAATCTTTGTGATTTGTCAAAATTTCAGATGCTTGATTCATTAATTTCCAATCAAGTTTTCCATTATAAAAATAGTGTAAAGGATAATCAAAAGGGTTTTTAATTAGACTGATATAATAAAAATATGTTCTTGAAATAGCATCAAAACGAGAATGAGCTTCTAATTTAACGCTTCTTAAATCTAATATTACGATAGACTTTGGTAAAAGCTGATTTAATTTGAATATAAAATTTATTTTTTCATAAGATAATTCATTAACATCAAAATGAGCAACCATTAATCTTGCATGAACGCCAGAATCAGTTCTTCCGGCTCCAACTACTGTTAAAAGATCCCCTTGGATTAATGACAGTGATTCCTCAAGTATTTGTTGAACAGTTAGGGCATTGTTTTGTCGTTGCCAACCATGAAACTCTGAACCGTTATATGAAAACTCAATAAAATACCGCATTTTTTTTCCTGTAAATATATTTGATTCTATTAAAACTTATTCATCAATGAAAATAAATTATTCTATTTTTGAAAATGAAAAAAATCCTTTTGCTCTCTGATTCCCATGGTCATATTGACGAAAGTATTATTAAGTATGCAAAATGGTCAGATGAAGTATGGCATGCAGGAGATATTGGAGATATAAATGTAATAGATTGTTTGAAATCACACAGTATGGTTCGAGCTGTATATGGAAATATTGATAACCAAATAATCAGACAAAGTTATTCAGAAAATATTTTTTTTAATTGCGAGAACATTCCGATAATGATTACTCATATTGGGGGGTATCCTGGAAGGTATTCAAAAAGAATTCCAAAGTTATTATCCATGCATCAACCCAAAATTTTCATTTCGGGGCATTCACATATTCTAAAAGTTGTTAAGGATAAAAAACATGATCTTCTTCATTTAAACCCAGGAGCGTCAGGTGTTATTGGATTTCATAAAAAGAGAACAATGATAAAGTTTGAAATCAATGATAAAAAAATCAATAATTTTTTTATCATTGAACTAGGAAATAGATCTAGTATTATCTGAAGCGATTTAACGATTTAATTAGATCCTTATCATTAATAATTCCAAGATTGGCCAAAATGAGAAGTATAATATTAGAGATTGCTATAACATGAAAAAAATCTAAACTTAAAAAATTGTAGAGAGTTATTAGTATGAGTACAAGCTGATAAAAAATATTTATCTTATTTAAAATTAACTGAATATTTCGTTTTTTAAAAAAAAATATAGAAATCAATGTAATTGATATTGTGGGAATCAAATACTCGTAGATAGGTATTGAACCATTAATAAATAACAAATATTCTGGAAATATAAAAATTTGAAAAGTATCTAAAACAATTTTATAAATGACATTTATAAAAATAATAAATACCATATAAAGACTTTGAATTCTTTGAATCATATCAATATGTTTGCACAAAATTACATTTTTATATAAGCACATTAAAATAATAATTTGTAATATTGTATCGACAGAAAATCAAAACTCAAATACTTAGAAGTTTTGAATGTCAAATCCCACTATTAAGATTTGAAAATATCAAAAAAATTATGTTCGAACTCAACGCTTTAAAAAGTAAAAAACTATCTGATCTTCAAGAAATTGCAAAATCAATTGGTTTAAAAGGTATCTCTTCTCAAAAAAAACAGGATCTAGTATATCAAATTGTTGATCACCAATCTGCTAACCCTTCAGAAAATGAAGAAAAAGTTATAGATAAAGACACAAAACAAAAACCTATTCCAAATTCTAATTTTGGTAAAAATGAAAATACAGTAGAAAAAAGAATACCTAGAATTCCAAAGGAAAATAAATCAGAAACATCAGAAGGTTCAAAAATAAAAGTTTCTAATGAAAATCCAAATGCAAAAAAGTTTGTGAGAAATGAAGCTAACAAAAAAAGTGAAAATCAAAAAACAAGACCGCATTCTCAAAATAAAAACCATAAAAAAGATCCAAACCACAATAAAGATAACAGAAATAGATACCGTGCCCCTGATTTTGAATTCGAGGGAATTATTAAGACAGAGGGGGTTTTAGAAAAAATGCAGGAGGGTTATGGATTTTTAAGATCATCTGATTATCATTATTTATCTTCTCCTGATGATGTATATGTTTCACAATCACAAGTGAGACTGTTTGGTTTAAAAACTGGAGATACGGTAATAGGAGCGGTTAGACCTCCTAAAGATGGTGAAAAATACTTTCCTTTAATCAAAGTAGATACAATAAATGGTCTTGATCCAAAAGTAGTTCGTGACAGGGTTTCGTTTGAACACCTTACACCATTATTCCCTCAAGAGAAATTTAAATTAGCTGAAAAGCAAAATACAGTTTCTACAAGGATTATGGATCTTTTTTCACCAATTGGAAAAGGACAAAGAGGTATGATTGTTTCTCAACCAAAAACAGGGAAAACCATGCTTTTAAAGGATATTGCAAATGCAATTGCCGCTAATCATCCAGAAGTATATCAAATAATTTTACTTATTGACGAAAGGCCAGAGGAAGTAACTGATATGCAGAGAAATGTTGATGGAGAAGTTGTTGCTTCAACATTTGATGAACCTGCTGATAGACATGTTAAAGTTGCTAATGTTGTTCTTGAGAAAGCGAAAAGGTTGGTTGAATGTGGTCACGATGTAGTTATCCTACTTGACTCTTTAACCAGACTGGCAAGAGCTTATAATACAGTACAACCTGCATCTGGAAAAATACTTAGTGGAGGCGTAGATGCAAATGCACTTCACAAACCTAAAAGATTTTTTGGAGCAGCAAGAAATATAGAAAATGGTGGATCTTTATCAATAATTGCTACTGCATTAACTGATACTGGATCAAAAATGGACGAAGTAATATTTGAAGAATTTAAGGGGACAGGAAACATGGAGCTTCAGCTTGATCGGAAAATATCAAATAGGAGATTATTTCCTGCAATTGACTTAGTTTCTTCGAGTACTAGACGAGATGATTTATTGCTTGATGAGGCTACTATTCAAAGAATGTGGATAATGCGTAAATATCTATCAGACATGAACCCTGTTGAGGCTATGGAGTTTATTATAGATAGATTCAAGAGAACAGAAAATAATGAAGAGTTTCTTATTTCAATGAACTCTTAAATTTTTTGATGAACTCTTAAAGTGACGCTGCGAAAATTGAAAGTTTTGATTTAAGATTCGCTGCTTTATTTGAATGAATTATATTCTTCTTAGCTAACTTATCAATCAATGAAGCAACAACTGGAAGCTCTTTTTGGGCCTCTTTTTTCTTTGTAATAGCCTTAAAGACTCTTATAGCGTTACGTGTTGTTTTATGTTGAAATCGATTGCGTAAACGTTTTTTGTCATTAGAACGTATTCTTTTTAAAGCGGATTTATGATTTGCCATAAATTATTTTTTTTATTTTTTAATTATTGTAGCCCGTAGGGGAGTCGAACCCCTCTTTCTAGGATGAAAACCTAACGTCCTAACCGATAGACGAACGGGCCGTAAATCAGTTTGCAAATTTAACGCAAAAATAGAATTGAACAACTTTTCTATTTAAAATTTAAAAAAAATATTTTTTACAGAGAATAATTTAAAAAATTTAGTAAGCTTTCGCAAATAAAACTCTTTGTTTAGAAGGGTTTCCAGAATACACACAAATACCATCCTCATAGTTGTTATTATAAGGTATACATCTAATTGTTGCTTTAGTTTTCTTTTTTATAAACTCTTCAGTCTCGATAGTCCCATCCCAATGAGCAGAAATAAAACCTCCATGACTACTCAAAACACTCTGAAAATCATCAAACGAGTCTACAAGAGTTATCTTTTTATCTCTGAATGCAAGTGCATTGTTGAAAAGTGATTTTTGAATTTCTCTTAATAAACTTTCAACAGTTTCAACTACAATGGATATTTTAATTTTAATTTTTTCTAAAGTATCTCTTCTGACGACTTCAATGGAATCATTCTTAATATCTCTGGGGCCTATAGCTAATCTTATTGGGACTCCCTTTAGTTCGTATTCATTAAATTTAAAACCAGGTTTAAAATTATCTCGATCATCAAATTTTACACTAATACCCTTAGACTCAAGTTCATTTTTTATTTTATTTGCAACATTTGACACTTTATTTAATTCTTCGTCCCCTTTAAAAATCGGTACAATAACCACCTGGATTGGTGCTAAATTAGGGGGTAATACAAGCCCGTTATCATCACTGTGGGTCATGATTAGCGCACCCATCAATCTTGTAGAAACTCCCCATGATGTTGCCCATACATGATCTAATTTACCTTCTTTATTTGCGAATTTAACATCAAATGCCTTCGCGAAATTTTGACCCAAAAAATGACTTGTTCCTGCTTGAAGAGCTTTTCCATCCTGCATTAAGGCTTCTATACAATATGTATCAATTGCACCAGCAAATCTTTCTGATTCTGACTTCAAACCCTTAATTACAGGCATGGCCATGAATTTTTGAGCAAATTCTGCATATATATCATTCATTTGCTGCGCTTCAAAAATAGCTTCTTTTTTTGTTGCATGAGCAGTATGGCCTTCCTGCCATAAAAATTCTGCGGTTCGTAAAAACAGTCGTGTTCTCATTTCCCATCTTACAACGTTAGCCCACTGATTTATTAATATCGGAAGATCTCGATATGACTGAATCCATTTCTTGTAGGTACTCCAAATTATTGCTTCTGAGGTTGGACGAACAATTAATTCCTCCTCTAACTTAGCGTCTGGATCTACTATTAATTTTCCGGGATTATCTTCATCATTCTTTAATCTATAATGAGTAACAATTGCACATTCTTTAGCAAAACCCTCAGCATTTTTTTCTTCAGCTTCAAACAAACTCTTTGGAACAAAAAGAGGGAAATACGCATTTTCATGTCCAGAAGCTTTAAACATCTTATCTAACTCCGCTTGCATCTTTTCCCAAATTGCATATCCATAAGGTTTAATTACCATGCAACCCCTTACAGCAGATGATTCTGCTAAATTTGCTTTGACTACCAACTCATTGTACCATTTGGAATAATCTTGATTTCTTGTTGTAAGTTTTTCAGCCATTTTTTCTTTGGCACAGAATTTGCCTTTATATTTATGTAATACTAGTTTGATACAAAATTACTATTTTTAACCGAGCAGCTAAAAAAAATTTTATGAATAAAAACAAGTTATTTCAAAATTTATTTTCTATTACAATACCTTCCCTTTTATTTTTATCAACAAGCTGTGGTTCATTTGAAGGTGTTTCATATTATTCAACGGATGGCATCTACAACAACGAAAAATCATTCTCATCTAAACAAGAGAAAAATAATAGGGTAAATGATCAATCATCAAGTTATTATGAAAATTATTTTAAAAACTTTTCAAATGAAACTCAAAATGAAAATGAAATAGTTTCTAAGTCTGAAAATGAAAATAATAATATTTATGTAATTGATAACTCACCCAGATTTAGTCTACGTTATGGGTTTAACAGCTTTGATTATTGGAATAGTTGGGGGTCTGCCGGCTTTGGATTTCCATATAATAATTTTTCTAATAATGGTATGTTTTGGCCTTATTACAATCCATATTGGAGCTACGGTTACCAGGGAATGTATTTTAAC
This sequence comes from Candidatus Marivariicella sp., assembly GCF_983056325.1. Lineage (NCBI taxonomy): Bacteria > Pseudomonadati > Bacteroidota > Flavobacteriia > Flavobacteriales > Flavobacteriaceae > Candidatus Marivariicella > Candidatus Marivariicella sp. The sequence goes on from NZ_CEZOWA010000008.1 coordinate 57,590, forward strand.
AATGGCTGGGGGAATGGTTACTCACTTTATGGATGGAATAACTATAGTCCTTTCAATTATGTTGTTTCGAATCGAAATCAATACGGCAGGAAGATTCCATATAATAGAGGTGCAGTAAGTTCAAACTCTTACAATCGTGTATCAAGAAACGTTAACAATAGATTTAATACTTCTCCTGATCAAACTAGAAATGGATCTAGATCTAATTTTGGTAGAAAAATTAGAGGAATAATAAGTGATTACTCTCCTCAAATCCAATCTTATTCAAGAACAAATAGAGGCAATTCCAGTTTATCCAGACCAAGTTTTTCAAGAAATAACTATTCTAGAGGATCACAAAACAACAGGAGTAGTTCGTCAAACAGAAGCAGATCCTCAGGTAGTTCTGGAAGATCAGGAGGTTCGCGTAATAATTAATCGAAATAATTTTATAAAGTCTATGAAGAGAAACATATTAACTGTAACTCTAACCCTACTTATTACATTTTTTTCTAAAGCTCAAACAACTCAAGATGCTTTTAATCGTAGCACATATGGTACATATGGATCCGCCAGGTACACCTCAATGGGTGGAGCCTTTGGTTCATTAGGTGGGGACCTAAGTTCTATAAGTGATAATCCTGCGGGAGGAGCAGTGTTTTTGTATTCAGAAATGGGTTTAACTTTTGAGATTAATTTTAATAATACACTATCTATTGGTGATGAAAGAAATATACCAGTAAAGACATCATTTTCAGATTTAAGTCAATTCGGATTTATTTTTTCATTAAAAAACACTTCAGAAGGACCATTCAAAAAATTAAATTTTGGTTTTAACATTCAGAAAATTCAGGATTTTAAAAATAATATTAATTCTGTTTCTTCAAGAAAAATAGGTTTAGATCAATTTTTTCTAAATAATGCGCAGGGTGTATCTCTGGAAAACTTGATGACAAGAGAAAACGAAACAATAAGTGAGCTTTACGACTTCTTAGGAAATAATTATGGATACAGTGTCCAACAAGCATTTTTAGGATTTAATGCATATCTAATTGATCCGGTTTCCAATGAAGAAGGAAATACTAGTTATACTTCTTCAGCAAAGTATAATGAAGTCAATCATGATTTTTATATTGATAAAATTGGAGATCATAAAAAATACTCTTTTTCAATTTCTACCCAATATAATAATTCGATTTACATAGGTTTAAATCTGAATAGTCACAAAATATTCTATCAAGAAATAACTGATCTTACTGAATCTAATTATTTAGTTGATTCAAATATTGATTTGCTTCGTTTTAATAATGAGTTACTTACCTACGGAAGTGGTTTCTCTGCTCAACTTGGGATTATTGCAAAAATTAAGAATAATTTAAGACTTGGTTTTAGCTACCAATCACCAACACGATTAAATTTAACAGAAGAGTCCTTGCAGTTTTTAATTTCTGATCATTCAAATTTTCCTGAAGAAAATTTGATACGAGAAGTTGTAGACCCTCAAATATTAAATATATCCAAATACAAGCTTTCAACTCCTAGTAAGACTTCATTAAGCGCATCATTTATATTTGGATCTAAAGGTTTAATAAGTGCCGAATACAGCTCAAAAAATTATAGTAATATTAATTTTATAACTAATCGTAACACCTATTTGAGAGATTTGAATAATGAATTATCCTCGAATTACAAAAAAGCTTCAATGTTAAGGGTTGGAGGAGAAATGAGGTTGGAGAAAATAAGTTTCAGAGCTGGATACTACTCAGAAGAAAGTAGTCAAACAATAAGAGATAATTCACACAGTGGAATTTCTTTTGGTATAGGTTATGATTTTAAAAATGGAGGTATAATTGGTGTTTCATTAAAAAAATCAGAATTAAATTCAATTAATTCACTTTCAACTTCTGGTATTAATGATACTTTTTCAGCAACTAATAATCAAACCTCAATTATAGCTTCATATAATTTTAAACTTTAGCTCTTAGTTCTTGGTTTTTGATTACTCTAAAATCCAAGTAATTACATATCTTTACAACAACAATATAATCGATGAAAATAGAAAAAATTTTATTAGAACAAGAAGATGAATTAGGTAACGATCATGTGGGTAGTTCAAGAGAAACTCCCCTTCGAGATGATGCTTTTAATAAGTCTGATGAAGAAAAAATATCATTAATAAAGGAAAAAGTTAATGATATACTAACCATATTAGGAATGGACCTTAAAGATGACAGTTTAAAAGGAACTCCTAATCGTGTTGCGAAAATGTTTGTTAAAGAAATTTTTGGTGGATTAAATCCTAAACTAAAACCTAAAGCTTCAACATTTAGCAATAAATACGGTTATGGGGAAATGTTAGTCGAAAAAAACATAAATCTTTATTCAACTTGTGAACACCATCTTCTTCCTATAGTTGGTAAAGCCCACGTTGCTTATGTTTCTAACGGAACTGTGGTTGGTTTATCTAAAATTAATAGAATAGTTGACTATTTTGGAAAAAGACCTCAAGTTCAAGAAAGACTTACTCTGCAAATTGTTGAGGAGCTTCAAAATATATTAAATACAGATAATGTGGCTTGTGTTATCGACGCTAAACATTTGTGTGTCAATTCAAGAGGTATAGCTGATACTGGAAGTAGTACAATAACTAGTGAATTTGGTGGAATTTTTAAAAGTCCAACAAAAAAACAGGAGTTTTTAGAATACATACAATTATCTACTGAATTTAATGGATAATCTAAAGGTCTACAATTCTTTAAATTCAAAAAAAGAAAAATTTATTCCAATAACAAAAAAAAATGTTGGAATGTATGTTTGTGGCCCCACGGTTTATAGTAATGTCCATTTAGGAAACTGCAGAACATTTATTTCATTCGATCTCATATACAGATATTTAAAACATTTAGGTTACAAAGTACGATATGTTCGAAACATAACTGATGCAGGTCATCTTGAAAACGATGAGGATGTTGGTGAAGACAGAATAGCTAAAAAAGCTAGATTGGAAAATATCGAACCAATGGAAGTTGTCCAAAGATATACAATAGATTTTCACAACGCATTAACCCAATTTAATACACTTCCTCCATCGATTGAACCAACTGCTACGGGTCATATTGTTGAACAAATAGAATTAATAAAAAAAATTATAAATGCTGGTTTAGGTTATGAAGTAAAAGGCTCTGTGTACTTTGATGTATTTAAATTTAATATTAAAAATAATTACGGTGAGCTATCAGGAAGAAAATTAGAAGATTTAATTCACAACACAAGATCCTTAGAAGGACAAAGTGATAAGAAAAATCCTCAAGATTTTGCTCTTTGGAAAAAAGCAGAACCTCAACATATTATGAGATGGAATTCTCCTTGGAGCGAGGGTTTTCCTGGATGGCATCTTGAATGTACAGCTATGAGTACTAAATATCTTGGTGAATCCTTTGATATTCATGGAGGGGGGCTAGATTTAAAATTTCCACATCATGAATGTGAAATCGCACAAGCAAAAGCAGTGAATAATAAAACTCCTGTAAAATATTGGATTCATGCAAACATGATGACTCTTGATGGTAAAAAAATGGCAAAATCTACTGGTAATAATATACTACCTTCAGATGTTTTTAGTGGAATAAATGATAAGTTTTCTAAGCCTTTCTCCCCTTCTGTCGTTAAATTCTTTTTTCTCCAGGCACATTACAGAAGTATCTTAGATATTAGTGAAGTTGCTCTTACAGCTTCAGAGAAAGGATTTGATAAATTAATTAAGGCCGTTGAAACACTAGATTCCATTTCAGTAAAAGATAAAGCTAATTTTGATGTTGATAAATGGAACAAAGCCTGTTATAGTGCATTAAACGATGACTTTAATAGCCCTATATTAATAGCTAAGTTATTTGATGCGGTAAGATTTATAAATAAACTATCAATCGAAGGGGGAACTTTATCAAAACATCAAAAACAAATTCTTTCAAAACAAATTCGTGTTTTTGTTTTTGAAATTCTTGGATTACAAGGACCTGATAAACTAATAAACACCCATGATCAAACTGAAATTTTAGAAAAAACAGTTGAAATTTTATTAAAAATTCGTAATAATGCTCGAATCAGTAAAGATTTTAAAACATCTGATTTAATTAGAGATGAATTGAAATCTATTGGAATAGATTTAAGTGATGGCGAAACAAGTTCAAGTTTTAAAATCAATTAAATGGAAACTATAAAAAAGATAGTTAACTCAGTTTTATTATTTGTAATATACTTATATCAAAATTTGATTTCACCCATTTTGGGACCCAAATGTAGATTTACTCCAACATGTTCCAATTATTCCGTAGCTGCTTTAAAGAAATACGGTCCAATTAAAGGAGTTTGGATTAGTTTAACTAGGATATTTAAATGTCATCCCTGGGGCGGAAAAGGCTTTGATCCAGTTCCTTAAAATATTTTTTTTTAAATTTAGTTTTTTTATTATGATACATCTTTTGGAAATAAAATGGTCTCCCAGCGAAGTCTTATTTCAAATAGGTTCCTTTGGACTCCATTATTACTCTTTAATGTTTGTTATTGCTTTTAGTATTGGTTACAAAATCGTTGAAAAATATTTTGTTGAAGAGAATGTTTCAAATAATTTTCTTGAACCTTTATTTGTTTATATGGTTTTCTCAACTCTAATTGGAGCAAGGTTAGGACATGTTTTTTTTTATGATTGGAATTATTACCAAAACCATTTTATAGAGATTTTACTCCCCATAAGAGAAAATATTAATGGCTCTATTTTAGGTCTGATCACTGGTTATGAATTTACAGGTTTCAGAGGTTTGGCTAGTCATGGAGCAGCAATTGGTATTATAGCTGGTATAATACTTTTTCAAATTAAACACAAATTAAAATCGGCACTGTGGATTTTTGATAGATTAACAGTTCCAGTTACATTAGCTGGAGTTTTTATTAGACTTGGTAATTTTTTTAATTCTGAAATTGTTGGTAAATACACTGAATCAAGTTTTGGAGTAATCTTTGAAAATAGAGGTGAAGTTCTTCCAAGACATCCTGCACAACTCTACGAATCAATTGGATATCTTATACTGTTCTTGTTCTTAAGAAATATTTATAGTAAAACAAAACATATACCTGGATACTTGTTAGGAGTATTTTTGTCAGGTATTTTTGGAATAAGGTTTTTAGTTGAGTTTGTAAAAGAAAGTCAAGGAGGATTTGAATCGTATATGCCAATGTTTTCCACAGGTCAATGGTTGAGTATACCACTTATAATTTCAGGTCTATTAATGATATACATTTCTAGAATTAGAAATAGTAATTAAAAAAATAGAAGATTCTATTCTTTTATTGCTTTCTTTTTAATAGTATCAAACATAATAGGTGTTGCAATAAAAACTGAAGAATACGTTCCTATTACCACGCCTACAATCAAAGCAAACATAAATCCTCTAATAGATTCTCCACCATATATAAAGATAGCTAGAAGAACAATTAATGTAGTTAATGAAGTATTTAGGGTTCTACTTAAGGTTTTATTTAGAGCAGTATTTAAAGTAACATCTAATGGCCACTTTGAATGGTCTTTGATATACTCACGAATTCGGTCAAAAACTACTACTGTATCATTTAATGAATATCCAATTACAGTAAGAATAGCTGCTATAAATGCTTGATTAATTTCCATATTGAAAGGCATAAATTTATATGTCAAAGAAAATATACCAAGAACAACTATGATGTCATGAAATACAGCTGTTACAGCACCTAAGGAGTATTGCCATCTTCTAAATCTAAATAAGATATATAGAAAAACAACAATTAAAGAACCAATGACTGCTAGAAATGAATTATTTTTTATATCATCGGCAATTGTTGGACCAACTTTAATTGAAGACATTATTCCGACTTGTTTATCCTCAGATCCATTAACAAAAGATTGATAATTTATGGATGAAGGTAAATACTTTTTTAACGATGAAAAGAGTTTTTCTTGAATCTCATTATCTACTTCAATACCTTCAACATCAACCTTGTATTTTGTAGTAATCTTTAATTGATTAGCCTCTCCATAAGTTTTAACTTCGGCACTACCATACTCGTTAATTAAGTCATTTTGAATATCCTCCGGGTTAACAGGATTTTCAAACCTAACTGTATATGATCGTCCTCCGACAAAATCAACACCTTGGTTTAAACCAATGGAACCTAAAGAAATTAAACTAATCAAAATAAAAACTGTTGAAAAAACATATGATATTTTCCTTAGTTTAATGAAAGATATACTGAAATTAGTAAATAAGTTATTTGTGTTTTTGGTTGCAAACGTAACAATTTTTCCAAGTGAAAGTCTAGAATCTACTAAAATTCTGGTAATAAATATTGCAGTAAATAAAGAAGTTGCAATACCAATTAATAAAGTGGTTGCAAAGCCTTTAATAGGACCCGAACCAAATATGAATAATATAAATGCAGTTAAACCTGTTGTAATATTAGCATCTAAAATTGATGAAAGTGCATTGTTAAAACCATCCGAGACAGCTTTAATTTGACCTTTACCCTTTTTTAATTCCTCACGAATACGCTCAAAGATTAAAACATTTGCATCAACTGATATTCCTATCGTTAAAACTATACCTGCAATTCCTGGAAGAGTTAATACAGCTCCCAAACCAGCCAATATTCCGAATATTAATAGGATATTTAATACTAAGGCAACATCTGCAAAAATCCCTGATGAACCATAATAAAAAATCATCCAAAGTAAAACTAATACTAAGGCTATTAAAAATGAATATATACCCGATTCAATAGCTTCTTTACCTAAAGAGGGTCCAACAATTTCAGATTGTATTATTTCAGCAGATGCCGGAAGTTTTCCAGCCCTTAGAACATTAGCTAAATCAATGGCTTCATTTAAACTAAAACTTCCAGAAATTTCTGAACGACCTCCTGATATAGCTCCTTTTGTTACTCCAGGAGCAGAATAAACTATTTCATCTAAGACTATTGCGATATTACTGGCCTGTTTGAATGCATTTCCAGTCAAATTTTCCCATACACGTGACCCTTTTCCATTCATTTGCATTGAAACAGCTGGATTTCCCAATGCATCATATGTCTGGACAGCGTCAATTACAACTCCTCCACTCAAGGGAGCTAGGTTTTCTCTATTTGATTTTAGAATATATAAATCTAGAATATCACTATCTGGGATTGATTTTCCCCAAGCAAATTTAATATATCTGTAGTCCTGGGGTAAAAGTCTTCTAACCTCTGGTAAATTTAAATAGTTTGAAATTTTTTCTTGATCTTTAGATGAAAATTGAGCTAAAATTGGCCCCCCCTGGTATCCACTTCCAACAATTCGATCAAGTATTGGATTAACAACCAGAGTTGAATCTTTATTAACAACATCTGCCAATAGATCATCAATTGCTGATGATTTTTTATCTGATTTATTATCCGGTATTACTTTTTGGGTAGATTCCTGATCTTTTAGTTTAATAAGTTCATTAGCAGAAACTAAAAAAGAAAACAACTGATCATTTTTAAAAGTTTCCCAAAATTCTAGTTGTGCAGTACTTTGCAATAGGTTTTTAATTCTGTCAACATCTTTAGCTCCAGGTAGTTCAACTAATATTCTTCCTGAAGATCCTAATCTTTGAATGTTTGGTTGAGTTACACCAAACTTATCAATTCGTTTTCTCAAGACTTCAAATGCAGAGACAATAGACTCATCAACTTTCCTGGTAATTATTGGACGAACCTCATCATCTGACATTTCAAAATTTATTTCATCGCTTAACGTTTTATTTCCATAAATAGATGGATCAGACAAAGACTGGTTACCCTTTGTGTTTTCAAATGCAGCAAAAAAAGATTCTATATAAGGCTCATCAGTGCTTTTCTGGAGTAAATCAGCTTCATCAAGTGCCTGATTAAAGGTAGGGTTTTTTGAGTTTTCAGCTAATCCTTTCAATACGTCTCGTATAGATATTTGAAGTATGACATTAATACCTCCTTTGAGGTCCAAACCTTTATTTAGCTCTTTACCTTTTGCATCATTGTAGGATGTAAAACCATATAAACTCACATTCCCTATTGAATCAAGATAGTCAATTGTTGATTTTTCTCTTAGTTCAAGATAATTGTCTGCTGAATCAGAGATTAAGTTCTGTGAATAGATTTTGGCTTTTTTCTCTTCATTATTTGCAATAAAGGTAAATGAAAGCTGATATAAGCTAACAAATCCAAATAGGATTGCAAAAACGCGAATCAGATAGTTATTTTGCATTTGATTAAAATTTATGCTTTATTTTAGCGAGCAAATATAATCTTTACGAAAGTATTTAACAACTTATATAACTTATAAGGTGAAATTAGATGCATTAAAAGCTTTTAGTTTAGAATAGTATTTAGAGCCGAATTCATATTAGCTACTGCAGAAGCGCTCTTTTGAAGCTTTCCCATTTCAGCTTCATTTAAGTCAATATCAATAATTTCTTCAACTCCACTACTTCCTATAATAACTGGGACACCAATACAAATATCATTTAACCCATACTCACCATCTAACATTACAGAACATGGAATTAATTTTTTTTGATTATTCAAAATACTATCAACTAAATATGATACTGAAGCACCAGGTGCATACCAAGCAGAAGTACCAAGTAATTTTGTAAGAGTTGCTCCACCGACCATAGTTGATGCCGAAACTTCACCAAGAGTCTTTTCACTTAGAAATTGGTTAATTGGAAGACCATTATAACTAGCTAATCTTGTTAGTGGTATCATTGTTGTATCTCCATGCCCTCCTATAACCATTCCATCGATATCACTTGCAGGTTTGTTCAAAGCTATGGATAAATATGTTTTAAATCTGGAACTATCTAAAACACCACCCATACCAATGATTCTGTTTTTGGGTAATCCAGTAGATTTCAGAGCCAGATATGTCATAGTATCCATTGGATTAGAAACAACAACAATAATTGTATTGGGAGAAAAATCTAAAATACTTTGAGTAACAGACTTAACTATACCTGCATTTATTCCAATTAATTCTTCACGAGTCATTCCAGGCTTCCTTGGGATTCCCGATGTTATAACAACTACATCGCTATTTGCTGTAGAACTATAGTCGTTAGTTACTCCAGAAATTAAAGTGTTAAATCCTAAAGTTGTGGATGTCTGAGTCAAATCTAGTGCTTTTCCTTCAGCAAATCCATCTTTAATATCTAACAGAACTACCTCACTAGCAATTTTTTTAATCGAAATATACTCTGCGCAGGAGGCACCAACATTACCTGCTCCAACAATTGTTACTTTCATGAACTTTACTTAAATAAATTAAACATCAATTCTTGCATAAACGGCATTTTTCTCAATAAATTCTCTTCTTGGTGGAACCTCATCCCCCATCAACATTGAAAAAACTCGATCCGCCTCAGCAAAATTATCGATTGTTACTTTTCTAAGGGTTCTATAGTTTGGATCCATGGTTGTATCCCACAACTGCTCAGCATTCATTTCTCCAAGCCCCTTATATCTTTGAACACCGGAACCTTGACCAAACTCAGAAACTAACTGATCACGCTGATCATCACTCCAAGCATAACTTTTCTTAGTTCCTTTTTTAACAAGGTAAAGAGGAGGTGTAGCAATATAAATGAAACCTGATTCAACTAGTTCTCGCATGTATCTAAAGAAAAAAGTTAGAATTAGGGTAGAAATATGACTCCCATCAACATCCGCATCACACATAATGACTATTTTATGATATCTTAATTTTTCAATATTCAACGCTTTACTGTCCTCTTCAGTTCCAATAGTAACACCTAAAGCTGTATAAATATTTCTAATTTCCTCATTTTCAAAAACTTTGTGTTGCATCGCTTTCTCAACATTGAGAATTTTTCCTCGTAGGGGAAGAATTGCTTGAAAATTTCTATCTCTTCCTTGTTTTGCTGTTCCACCCGCAGAATCTCCCTCAACGAGATAAACTTCACATAATGCAGGATCTTGTTCAGAACAGTCTGACAATTTACCCGGCAAACCTCCACCACTCATGACAGATTTTCTTTGGACCATTTCTCGAGCTTTACGGGCAGCATGTCTAGCTTGAGCTGCTAAAATAACTTTCTGAACAATTATTTTTGCATCATTAGGATGTTCTTCTAAATAATTCTCTAACATTTCAGAAACAGCTTGAGAAACTGCAGAAGAAACTTCTCTATTACCTAACTTAGTTTTTGTTTGACCTTCAAACTGAGGCTCAGCAACTTTAACAGAGACAATAGCAGTTAAGCCTTCTCTAAAGTCATCTCCAGAAATTTCAAATTTGAGTTTATCTAACAACCCTGACGAATCAGCATACTTTTTTAAAGTTGAGGTGAGTCCTCTTCTAAAACCAGAAAGATGGGTTCCCCCTTCGTGAGTGTTTATATTATTAACATATGAATGTAGGTTTTCAGAATATGATGTGTTGTATATCATAGCAACTTCAACAGGAATATCATGTTTTTCTCCTTCAATTGATATGACATCTTCGATAATAGATTCTCTACTTTCATCTAAAAAACGAATAAATTCCTTAAGGCCTTCCTTTGAGAAAAAGACTTCGGAAGGATGTTGACCTTTTTCATCTACAGTTCTAAGGTCTTTAATCGACAAGGTAATTCCCTTATTTAAAAAAGATAACTCTCTTAGCCTTAGTGCTAAGGTCTCATAATTATATTCCGTTGTTTGACTAAATATTTCTTCATCTGGTTTAAATGTCACCAAAGTTCCTCTTTTATCACTTTTCCCAATCTCTTTAACTGGCGAAATAGCCTTTCCCCTCTCATAATCTTGCTCCCAAACTTTACCATCCCTATATACAGTTGCTTTTAAAGAAGATGAAAGAGCATTTACACAGGAAACACCAACACCGTGTAAACCTCCAGATACTTTATATGAATCTTTATCAAACTTTCCACCAGCACCAATTTTTGTCATAACAACCTCCAAAGCAGAAACACCTTCTTTTTTATGAATGTCTACTGGAATTCCCCTTCCGTTATCCTCAGTGGTAACTGAGTTATCCTCATTAATAATAACAGATATAGTATCACAGTGACCAGCAAGTGCTTCATCTATAGAATTATCAATAACTTCATAAACTAAATGATGGAGACCTCTTAACCCAACATCTCCGATATACATCGAGGGTCTTTTTCTAACATGTTCCATCCCCTCCAAGGCTTGAATGCTATCGGCAGAGTATTGAGAATTATTTTCAGAATCACTCATAAATATATTATCTGTTTTATTTGAAAATTTATACTTTCAAATATAATAAAACACAGGCTATTATTGATGTTAGCCGCTAAAAACTAAGTGAGAGTTATCAACAATTATTGTGTAAGGAATATAAACAACACGACACTTCAACTAATCGTTGTCATAGGATTTTTCGTGAACTTCTGAAATAGCTCTTCCGCTAGGATCATTTTGATTCTTAAACGCTTCATCCCACTCCAAAGCTATTGGAGTACTGCATGCTATAGATGGAACAGAAGGGACGCTAAGAGCAGCTGCATCACTGGGAAAATGACTTTCGAAAATACATCTATAATAAAATTCCTCTTTATTTTTTGGAGTTTGAATTGGAAATCTAAAATGAGCGTTATTAATTTGCTCATCAGAAACTTCTTTTTCTACTTTTTCTTTTAAAGAATCAATCCAACTATAACCAACACCATCTGAAAATTGCTCTTTTTGACGCCAAGTTACACTTTCCGGCAAATACTCCTCAAACGCCTTCCTCAAAATCCATTTTTCCATTTTTTCAGAATTAATCATTTTATCCTTCGGATTAATCCTCATGGCTACATCAATAAATTCCTTATCTAGGAACGGAACTCTACCTTCAATTCCCCATGCAGCAAGAGATTTATTAGCTCTTAGACAGTCGTACTGGTGAAGATTATCTAACTTTCTTACAGTCTCATCATGAAATTCTTTAGCTGAAGGTGCCTTGTGAAAATATAAATATCCTCCAAATAATTCGTCAGCTCCTTCTCCTGAAAGAACCATCTTAATACCTAGTGATTTAATTACTCTAGCCATTAAAAACATAGGTGTAGATGCCCTGACAGTAGTTATATCATATGTTTCTAAATGATAAATCACCTCTCGTATAGCATCTAAACCCTCCTGAATTGTAAATTTTATTTCATGGTGAATTGTTCCTATGTGTTTTGAAACTATTTTAGCTGCTTTTAAATCTGGAGATCCCTCTAGCCCTACTGAAAAAGAATGAAGTTGGGGCCACCACGCATTTTGTTTATCATTAGATTCTATTCTTTTTGATGAAAATTTTTTCGCGAGAGCAGACGTTATTGACGAGTCTAAACCACCTGATAAAAGAACACCATAAGGAACATCACTCATTAATTGACGATGCACACTATCTGATAAAGCGTCATGAATTTCTTTAATGCGCGTTTGGTTATTCATCACATTTTGATAACTTCTCCAGTCCTTATTATACCAAAGCGAGGGCTTGTCGTCTCCGCTCATTAAATAGTGACCTGGAGGGAATAGTTCAATTCTACCACAAATACCCTCTAAAGACTTTAGCTCTGAAGCAACATAAAAAGTTCCATCTGAATCCCATCCCATATATAAAGGAATGATCCCCATATGATCTCTAGCAATAAAATATTTATTAGCTTCAGAATCATAAATTGCAAAAGCAAAAATTCCATTTAAAAGATTAAGAAAATTTGATCCCATTTCTTTATACAATGCAAGGATAATTTCACAATCTGATTTTGTAGTATAACTATATTTAGCTGAGTACTTATTTTTTAATTCGAGATGATTATATATTTCTCCGTTGGCAGCTAAAATTAAATTACCATCTTCACTGTAAATAGGCTGTTGACCTGAAATAGGATCAACAACAGCGAGGCGTTCGTGAGCTAAAATTGCATTCTCATCTGAATAAATACCACTCCAGTCAGGCCCCCTATGCCTAATTATTTTTGCCATATTTAAAATCTGAGGTCTTAAACTCGACGAAGATGATTTTAAATCAAAAGCACAAACAATACCACACATAAAAGAAATTTAATCAAAAATACATTTTAAAATTATAATATAAAATATATTATATATAATGATTTATAAAATCAATTATATATAATTATTTTGTTAAAAATATTAAGTATAATAAATAGATATGAGAGTGAAAATAAATTTTGTTAATATCAAAAGCGATTACTATATACTATTTTTCCAGCTAAAATTGTTGCCACAACTTTTGTTGAAAATATTTCATTTTCAGGGACCTTCATAATATTTCTATCAAGAATCACAAAATCAGCAACCTTCCCTGGCTCAATACTTCCTTTTTCATTTTCTTCAAAGTTAGAATAGGCTGCCCATGAAGTCATCCCCATTAAAGCCTCATATCGGGTAAGGGAATTCTCACTTTGGAAACCACCATAGGGAAGCTTTGACAAATCTTTTCTTGCAACCGCTGCATAAAAAGTGTGAAAAGGATTAATTTTTTCAACAGGAAAATCAGTTCCCAAAGCTAAAACTCCAGACCAATCAAGCAATCTCTTGTAAGCATAACCTCCTTGAAGTCTTTTCACTCCTAATCTTTCATCCGCCCAATACATATCACTAGTGGCGTGCGTTGGCTGAATTGACGGTATTATTTTGGAATTAAACATCTGAAAGTCTTCTGAAGAAATAATTTGGGAATGCTCAACTCTCCATCGTGGGTCTTTTTTATTTTCTAAAACTCTATTATAAATTTTTAAAATCGAATGATTAGCATCGTCACCAATAGCATGGGTATTCATTTGAAAATCCGTCAAGGCAATTACACTTGCCAAACTATCCATTGAACTTATAGATGTAATAAACTTACCTCTATGATTTTTCATGTCACTATATGGCTCTTTTAAGGCAGCTCCCCTTGATCCAAGCGCACCATCTGCATAAACTTTAATAGACCTAACATTAAGCTTGTCCGTTTTTAAGATTCCGTTATTTAAAAAATACGTAACATCATCTTTATCGTTAGAAACCATCGCGTATACTCTCATTTTGAGTATGCCCGCGGTTTGTAAACTGTCAATCAATAAAATATTTTCCTTTGAAAGTCCAGCATCATCGACAGTAGTTAGTCCATACTCAAAACTTTTTTCTTCAGCCAACAGAAGAGCTTTTATCCTTTCATCAATACTTGGACTAGGTAAGGCTTTTTTAACTAATTCCATTGGACTATCAATAAGGATTCCGCTTGGATCTCCATTCTTGATAACAATAGTTCCACCTTTAACCTTTGTATTAGAATCAATACCTGAAAGATCTAAGGTTTTTTGATTTACTAAATAAGCATGACCATCAACACGTTCAAGAACAACAGGCATGTTTGGGAAAAGACTATCCAATTCTTTTTTATCAGGAAATTCTTTCAACTCCCAATCATTTTGATCCCAATATCTTCCATAAACGATTTGCGGATTGTTTTCATTAACAAATTTTTTGACTTTTTCCAAAACTTCCTTAAAACTCTTAGTTCCTCTTAGATTAATTTGTTGATTTTCTAGTCCATATTGTAAAAAATGACAATGGGCATCAATTAAACCAGGAACAATTGTCAAACCTCGAGCATCAACAATATTTTTTGGATTGTATTTTTCTTTTAAATCATCCCCACCTACTTCAATAAAAACTCCATCCCTAATCACAAAAGAACTGAACTCATCAAAAGTGTTATTTGCTGAATAAACTTTAGCATTATATACTAATAGATCAACTTTTTCCCCACAAGACAGGAAAAGAAATAATAATATTAAGTATGAAAGTTTTTGCATTTTTAAATTTTTGAAATAGATTTAGTAAATTTAATTCAAATACTTGGGAGGTGAAAATGTTTTTAAGTGCAAGTTAAAATTTTAAATCAAAACCATACCTCGTTCCAAATAAAAACAAATTTTTATTTAGTAAATAATTATCCCATTTACTATTTAAAACTCCAATGTTAAATTGAGATCTCATATAAACGATCCATCTGGAAGCTAATTTATAATTTACCTCTGTTTTCAGCTGAGTTAATGAAGGGAGAGATCTAATATCACCCGAACTATCCTGAGGTAGTTGATTTAAAAAAACTTGTCTATAAACGGATGGCCTAGTTCCTATATATCTTCCCGAAACATTTATCCTTAATTTCTTAAGTACTTTTAAATCTAACGATATATCCCCTTCAACACCGGGAAGATTCCATGGATGTGAAATATTATCTAAATCATATTTATTTTGAATTAATGTAAATTTAAAAAGATTTTCTTCGTTAAAATTGAATAATAACTCTCCAAATAAACCATATTGAATTAAATTGTCATACTGAACTCCAAAAGAGTTTGCTAATTTATACCCTTGGGTTAAAACTGTTGGATCGAACGCATATCGATTAAAAAATATTGAGTTTTTTTCTTTTTTATAATGTGCTCCAAAATTGAATTCAAGACCAGAATCAAAAAATGACTTAAAGCCAAACCTAATATTATATGAGTTTTCAGTGGGAACTAGATTCAAAGAAGGAGCTACATAAGGATTTATATTTGAAATTTCAGAATAGCTATTAATCTTAACACCACCATCAATATCAATGTAGGGCTGATATTTTACACCAGCGCCAGTATAGTAAATCATCAATTTAGGACTTACGAAAAAATTATCAGTTGATCGATTTGATTTATTTAATAGATAATTAATTCTTGCACCAAATTGATATTTCAATTCACCTTCAACATTACCGATTTGAATTAATGATTCAAATTTTGTGAAAGAGGATTCTATTATATTTCTCTCAAAATAATCTTCATTAAAAAAGGAATTTAAGTATGAAATTTTTGGAACTAGTAGAAGATTCATTCTAAAAACTGGAATCAAAATATCCAATTTAAATTCAAAACTTTTTTCCTGTGATTTGTAACTGTCATTAATAAAATTAAGGTTAAGTCTAGCTCCTTTCAAATACGTATTATAAAATCTCCAATTAGACAAAACATTTAACCTTTTCCTTTTCTGACCACTAATTATTTTTTCTAAAAGTAGAGGGTCAGATAAAACTATTGATTCTGTATCAATTCCATAATAATTCATGTTATGCTGATCTACTGAAACACTATGAATTACTTCCATTTTTTGAGAAGAATAAATATGATTTATTCCAAAAATAAATCTTGATTCGTCACTAGATATTATAGTTTTATCAACCTGACCATAATTTAAACTGGTAATATCCAATCCAACACTCTGCGATCTGTCAATTTTATAATTAGCAGTGTAATCAAGAGTTAATTGATCCTTACTCCCTATTCCTAAATCAATAAAACTGTCAAGTCCATAATCATCAATTTTATTTCTCTTGAGCGTCAACGGACTAGCTTTATTTGGCTTGAAAGATGAAATGACAGGGGTCTCAATCAACTCATAAGTAACAGTAACCTTTTTACTTATAATTAAATCATTAGACGCAATAATAGATCTGATTTTATTAATATTTGTTAACTCGGGAACATAAGATTTTGAAACTACTATCTGCTGTGTTTTAATATCTTCATTGACATCTTGGCTATGTAAGCTTTTAACAAAAAAAATAAATAATATTAAAGATAAGTATCTACTCATTAGACTCAATATTAGTTGGTAAAGATGAGTTTTTGTCAAAGACATCATTTTTAACTTCAATAAGAAGTTTTTTAGCCTCTTTAGATACTTCCGGATACTGTTCGAAATTCTCTATCAGGGTTTCTAATAAGTATATTGATTGAAAGTCGTCATTAAGAAATTTAAAATTTTTTGCCATTAATAAGATGCTTCGGGCACTCCATATTGGATAATTACCATAAATCTTAGACAATTCAGCTATTACATCATTTGATAAATCGTATTTTCCAGATTGAGAGAGTTGAAAAGCTTTTAAAAATCTTGCCTCAACCGCTAACTCTTTTTTTGGAGAATTTTCTAATTCCTTGAACATCCTGAAGGCCGTGGTTGAATCTTTTTGAACAAGGGAAGAACGAGCGTAAATTTCAAGAGCATCCCACCGGATTTTGGAATCTAATTCATGTTCCTCTAAAACCTCTTTAGATAAAGTAATAGACTTAGAAAAGTCTTCATTATTAAAATAGGCCATCATCAAATTATTAAGAGCAAAATTTTTATTCTCTAAATTAGAAGTGAAATTTTTCAACCTAAGCAATAACGGTATTATTTTATCTGTTTGGTTTAAATTTTGTAAAGCTAGAACAGTGTTAACAATTGATCTTTCGGTATACTCATTCTCAGTTAAACCAATAAGATATTCATAATTTATAATAGCATTTTCCCAATCTTTTTTTTGAAAATTTATATCTGCTAAATAAAATCTTAAAGTTTTTAATTCACTGTAAGTAGGATATCTAATGATAAATTCCTTGATTTGTCTTTCAGCTTGTTTATTTTTTTTATCAAAATAAAATTTTTCAGCAGCATCAAATGCAGAATTTGCTAAGTCACCCTCAGTGAATGAATCTATATTTTTTTCTTTCAACCATTCAGAAAAATTACCAACCTCACCAAGCTCAATAGAAATTTCTTTTAATGTATTTAATGCCTGAGACATGATTCTATCATTTCTATATTTATCAACAACAATCTCCAGAACATTTTTGGACTTTTTTAATTCATTTGTATTGTAGAGAATCAGTCCCTTATTCAAGTAACTTCTGCTAGCAAAACTACTATTTGGAAAACGACTTACTAGATTATCGTAAGTCAAAATAGCCTCTTCATTTTTTTTTAGATTTGCATAAGTCTTAGCCAATTCGTACAAAGACTTATCAATCAAAAAATGGGTCTGATCAATACCAGTTAACTCAATCAAAATATCAATTTTATTTTGTTGCTTTTGAATAAAACCATATGATAGTGCTTTCTGAAATCTTGGATAACTCGTATTATCTCCAGACATAGAAATTGAAATATTATAATTTTCTAGAGCTACCCAGTAATTCGAATTCGCAAAATTACTATCAGCTAACCGAAGGTATGTGTCTAACAAATAACTAGAATTCATTTTATCTTTTTCATCAAGCTGATTCTCAAAACTATCAATTGCTTGTGGATAATTTCCTAATTTAAAATAACAGTAACCTATCTCATACCAAAATTTTTCATTTAGTACAAGGGCATTATTTTTGATATATTTGAAGTATTGTTGGTATGAATTTAGGGCTGCAGAAAACGAATTTGACTCGAATTGTGACTGTCCTCCCCAAAATAAACCTCTAGCGGTTATTTCTTTAGTTTTATCTAATTTTACTGCTTTTAAAAATACTAATTCGGCTGATGAATAATCACCTAGATTATAGGAAGCAATACCTTTTAAATATAATACTTTCTGAAGCGCTACATTATCTTTATATTCTCCACCAGATTCAAGTATTGATATAGCTTCATCGTATCTACCTCCTTGGGTGTATGAGGATGCTAAAATAGATTCAATATCCTTAACGTAAATATTTTTAGGATATGAATTTAAAAAGCGGACTAATACTTTTTGAGAGGACTCAAACGGATTTCCAGAATCGTATCCGAGCTTAGCATATTGCAAAAATGCATCTTCAGTAATTCGTATATCAAAATTCATCTCAGAGGCATTTCTAAAAGCACTTAATGCCTCAATTTTTTTATCAGACTTTAAATAACTATCTCCGAGAAGATAGTACGCATTTTGTGATAGTGAATTTGATTGATTTATAATTTTATTAAATTGATCTATTGCACTTAAATAATTTTTTGAGCTATAAAAAGCATATCCTAATTGATAAAAATCAGTATTGGACCATTTTCCATTTTTACCTTTGTAGTCCTTTAAATAAATCAAAGATTTATCATATATTTTTAAATTAAAGTAGCTCTCCCCTATTATCTTGGATAACTCTGACTTAATAGATTCGTTTGAATCAA
Organism: Candidatus Marivariicella sp.; assembly: GCF_983056325.1. Classification (NCBI taxonomy): domain Bacteria; kingdom Pseudomonadati; phylum Bacteroidota; class Flavobacteriia; order Flavobacteriales; family Flavobacteriaceae; genus Candidatus Marivariicella; species Candidatus Marivariicella sp. The sequence goes on from NZ_CEZOWA010000008.1 coordinate 76,589, forward strand.
TAATTAAAGCAAGTCCCAAATCAATCGCCTTTTGAAAACGACCCAATTTAAAGTTCATGTCTACCTGAAAGTATTTAAGATCATCCTGCGTAGAATCTTTATTTGAATTACTAAATTCAAATTGTGCATTTTCATAATCTTCTAGCTGGTATGCAATATGTCCCAGATAATAAAAAGCATCAGACTTATATTTAGCAACGTTTTTTACCTTTTGTAAATATGGCCTTGCAGCTTTATACCTTTTAACATGAAACAATGAATATCCCATATTAAAATTAAACTTATTTCTTAGGGTATATGTGAATTGATCTTCTTTCAAGTCTTTATACCATTTTAAAGCATAAGAATATCTTTGATTTTCAAAGTAAAAATTTGCCAAATCAAATGGTAATTTACTCGCTAACGTGTTGAGAGGAAATTTTTCTAAATAGAAAGGTAACTGTTTATCTGCTCCCGTTTGATTATTTCGAAGAGATGATAGTAGAATCAAATACTCAATATTTGAATACTTTAAATTGTTTTCTGACAATCTAAGAGATGCAATAGAATTAGAGTAAGCATTATTATGAAATAAATTTCGCGATCTATCAGTATTATCAAAGTGAAAGTTTTGTGAAAATATAAGTCCAGATACTAAAAAAATTGTACAGAAAAACTTATTATTTATCATATTCAAAATTACCAATTTTAAACAGCTTATTCACAACATTATATTGAACAAAAAGATGTAATTTATCAACAATTATATAAAAGATTGATGGTAAAAGTTAATTTTACTAAAATCACTTCAACTAAAAAAATGGTTTCATTAAGTTCTGCCTCTATTATTCAAAGAAATAAAACTATTTTTAAGAATATTAATTTTAACATCAATCCTGGTGAGTTTGTTTTTTTAATTGGCAAAACAGGTAGTGGAAAAAGTAGCTTAATCAGAGCATTATATGGAGATATTCCCATAGATAAGGGAGAAGGAGTTGTAATTGGTTTTGACTTAAAAAAACTAAAAAATAGCGAAATACACTTGTTAAGAAGAAAAATGGGAATTATTTTTCAAGACTTCAAACTTCTTCAAGACATGACTGTTTATCAAAATCTTGATTTTGTTCTTAGATCTACAGGTTGGAAAAACAAAAAACTAATTGAAAATAAAATAAATGAAGTTTTAGAACTTGTTTCTATTAAAATTCCAACTGAAAAATATCCCTTTGAACTATCTGGAGGAGAACAACAAAGAATTGCTATTGCTAGAGCACTTCTTAACGATCCTCAACTAATAATTGCGGATGAACCAACAGGAAATTTGGATCCTGAAACGAGTCAGAATATAATGCAACTCCTGAAAAAACTACATGAAAGGGGAATCACTATTTTAATGGCTACTCATGACTACAATATGATCATCAAGTTTCCTGGAAAAATATTTCAATTTGAAAATGGTGAGATTCATGAAGTAGTAGCTAAATCAGATTAACCATTATTTGACCTTCTCTTTCGCTCGTTTTCATCTAAATAAACTTTTCTAAGACGAATAAACCCAGGAGTGACTTCAACGTATTCATCACTTTGAATATATTCTAAGGCTTCTTCCAGTGAAAATTTAATTGGAGGAGCGAGTTTAACTTTATCATCTGTTCCAGACGCTCTAACATTAGAAAGTTTTTTTGTTTTGGTTACATTTATAACCATATCATCACCTCTTGAGTTTTCACCAATAACCTGACCCGTATAAACCTCTTCATTTGGTCCAATAAAAAACTTTCCTCTATCTTGAAGTTTATCTAGGGAGTATGGAATTGCAGTACCTTTTTCCATTGAAATCATGGAGCCATTTATTCTACTTGGTATTTCACCTTTATATGGTTGAAACTCCATAAACCTGTGATTCATGATAGCCTCTCCTGCAGTTGCGGTTAGTAATTGATTTCTTAAACCTATTATCCCTCGTGAAGGGATAATAAACTCACATACCATTCGACTTCCTTTAGGGGTCATGCTAGTCATCTCTCCTTTTCTAAGTGTAACCATTTCTATTGCTTTTCCAGAAACAGTTTCAGGTAAGTCAATAGTTAACTCCTCTACTGGCTCGTTTTTAATTCCATTGATCTCCTTTATAATGACCTGTGGCTGTCCAATTTGAATTTCATAACCTTCTCTCCTCATTGTTTCAATCAAAATAGAGAGATGTAAAACTCCTCTTCCAAAAACAATAAATTTATCAGCTGAATCAGTTAGATCTAACCTCATTGCAAGATTTTTTTCTAATTCTTTTTCCAAACGATCCTTTATATGACGGGAAGTAACATACTTTCCATCCTTCCCGAAAAACGGTGAATCATTGATAGTAAATAGCATACTCATTGTAGGCTCGTCTATGTTTATTGTTGGAAGAGATTCGGGGTTTTCTATATCAGCTATAGTATCACCAATTTCAAAATTTTCTAAACCAACAACTGCACACAAGTCTCCTGCAACAACATCTTCAACTTTCTTTCTTCCTAGCCCATCAAAAATATGAAGTTCTTTTATTTTTGATTTTACTACATTACCATCTCTTTTACATAAACTAACAGACATATTTGAAGACAATGAACCGCGTTGCAATCTGCCAATCGCGATTCGACCAGTGAAAGAAGAAAAATCCAAAGATGTAATTAACATTTGTGTAGTTCCATCTGATATTTTTGGTGGAGGAACGTGTTCTAATACAGTATCTAGTAGAGGTTCAATTGAGTCTGTTGGCTTAGACCATTCAAGACCCATCCAGTTGTTTTTTGCAGAACCATAAACAGTTGGAAAATCCAATTGCCACTCTTCGGCACCTAATTCAAACATTAAATCAAAAACAGACTCATGGACTTCTTCTGGGGTACAATTTTCCTTATCAACTTTATTTATAACAACAAGAGGCTTAAGTTTTAAATCAATTGCTTTTTGAAGAACAAATCTGGTTTGAGGCATTGGACCTTCAAATGCATCTACAAGAAGAAGTACACCATCTGCCATATTTAATACTCTTTCAACCTCACCTCCAAAGTCTGCGTGACCGGGGGTATCAATTATATTAATTTTTACACCTTTATATTGAACTGAGACATTCTTCGATAAAATTGTAATTCCTCTTTCTCTTTCAAGATCATTATTATCTAAAATCAACTCTCCTGTATCTTCATTGTCTCGAAATAAAGAACAGTGGTGAAGGATTTTATCAACCAGTGTTGTCTTGCCATGGTCAACATGTGCAATAATAGCTATGTTCCTTAAATCTTGCATATTAAGTTAAAATTTTGGCAAATATAGCATATTCAAAAGGTAAACAATTTAAAATTGGAGTTTCTTTGCATACTATACACACACTAGAATTATTGTACATTTGTTTAAACTTTTTTGATGATTAGTAATGTCCCTAGAATAAAACATACTCAAAGTGGTCAATTTTTTTTAATTGCTGGACCTTGTGCAATTGAAAATGAAAGTATGGCCCTTAATATTGCAGAGAAAACTATAACTATTTGTGATAAATTAAAAATCCCATACATTTTTAAAGGAAGTTTCAAAAAGGCTAATAGGAGCAGAATTGATAGTTTTACTGGTATTGGGGATGAAAAAGCTTTAAAAATATTATCTAAAGTAGGAGAAACATTCAACATCCCTACTTTAACTGATATTCACAATATTAATGACGCTTCAAAAGCAGCAAATTATGTAGATATTCTTCAAATTCCTGCTTTTCTAGTTAGACAAACTGATTTAATTATTGCAGCCGCAGAAACAGGAAAAGTGATCAATTTAAAAAAAGGACAATTCATGAGCCCAGAAAGTATGAAATTTGCTGTCCAAAAAGTAAAAGACTCTGGAAACCAAAATGCATGGATAACTGATAGAGGATCACAATTTGGTTATCAAGATCTTATCGTTGATTTTAGAGGAATTCCAATAATGAAAGAGATTGCCCCTACAGTTCTTGATGTAACTCACTCTCTTCAAAAACCAAATCAAAATAGTGGAGTTACAGGAGGTCAACCCAAAGCAATTGAAACAATAGCCAAAGCTGGAATTGCTGTTGGGACTGACGGTTTATTTATAGAAACTCATTTTGATCCAAAAAATGCCAAAAGTGATGGTGCAAATATGCTTGATATTAAAAAACTTGAACCTTTACTAGTTAAATTATCTCAAATTCGTAAAGTAATCAACCAACAATAGTTTAGAAATTCAATATTAATTACCTTTGATAACTTTTGAAATTCAAAAGGTTCTTTGAAATTTTGGGGTCGACTGGTTTTGACAGCATGTTTAATAAATAAGTAAGCAAGTCGAGCGTTGATTCATTAGCTCGTAAATAACATGTTTCACACTTTTAAATGGCGAAAATAACTACGCTCTAGCTGCATAATTAACTGAATAAAGTAAGTTAATGCCAAGTTCTGACTAGGTCAGAAAGCCGGATGTCTCATAATAGCCCTTGTTGACGGCGATTAATATAGAGGCACCATAAATGTCAACATCGAAAAACAAACGCATTTTTTGTTTTTTTCAATCTCAATATGCTAAGCTTATTGTAGCCTGTTTTTGTTCGGCAATAAGTCTAAAATTATACAAAAACTAAGCTTGTAGAACGCTCCTTTATGGCGTGTTTGGACGAGGGTTCGATTCCCTCCGACTCCACAATAAAATTCCCTAATATATTTATAAACAATATGTTAGGGTTTTTTATTATACGTATTTGTACGGTTATTGAACTACCCACACTAGGTCTAAATAAATCCACTTTCCTTTTTGGAAGCGCTTCGCTATATGGGTATATTATCC